>JASHVI010000248.1 GCA_030039525.1 Thermoplasmata archaeon | reverse complement strand
CGGACCGTGCCGGCGAGAGCCTGCGCGGCCTGCTCGCTCGCGCGTCGGGTGCTCACGAAGACGAGCGCCTGCCCGCCCGCCTCGATCACGGAGCGCACGAGACGCGGCAGCGGCTCGCCCGGCGGGGGGAGCTCCTCGGTCGAGAGGTCCGTGAACGTGATCCGGCCCTCCCGGTAGACGCCGAGCTTGAGCGGGACCGGCCGGAACTCGCTCGCCACGTGGACCGCGCCGAGCCAGTCGGCGATCTCGCGCGAGTTCCCGACGGTCGCGGAGAGGGCGATGATCGGGAGGTCAGGGTTGCGGCGCCGGAGCCTCGTGAGGCTGATCTCGAGCGTGGGGCCGCGCTCCGCATCGCGCAGCAGGTGGACCTCGTCGGCCACGACGGCACCGAGCCGGTCGAGCCACGGGTTCCCGCGGCGGAGGAGCGCGTCCGCCTTCTCGCTCGTCGCGACGAGGATGTCGAGCTTCTCGAGGGCCTTCGAGGGAAGGTCGAAGTCGCCGACGGAGACCCCGACGCGCACGCCGAGGCTCGCGAACCGCGCGAGCTCCTCGTGCTTCTCGTGGGCCAGCGCGCGCAGGGGCACGAAGTAGAGGCCGGTCCGCCCGGCGCGGACGGCGCGCAGCAGCGCCAGGTAGGCGATGAGGGACTTCCCGGAGGCCGTCGGGCAGGCGAGCACGACGCTCCGGCCCTCGAGGACCGGCCCGAGGGCCTCCGCCTGGGGCGGATAGAGCGACTCGATCTTCTCCTGGCGCAGCACCTCGAGGATCCCGGGGTCGAGCCCGAATCGCTCGAGGCCGACGCGATCGGACGGCGCCGGGGGTCGGGCGCTCGCTCGGGACACGCGCGGTGCTACCGCTCTCGGGCTAAGAGCGTGCGCGCCGCGGCGCCCACCGGCCTAGGCGGGATCGGAGGCCCCGGACCGCCCGAGGAGCTCGCGTCCGAGGATCAGCTCCTGGATCTCGGTGGTCCCCTCGACGATGGGGAAGACCCGGGCGTCGCGCCAGAGCCGCTCGGCGGCCGAGCCCGCCCGGGCCCCGGGGCGTCCGGCGAGCTCGAGTCCCTTCGAGGCGATCTCGACGGCGAGGCGCGACGCGGCGAGCTTGGCGGCCGAGGCCGTCGCGACGTACGGCCGGCCCGCGTCCCGTGCGGAGGCTGCCGCCCCCACGAGCCCCGAGGCCGCCTCGAGGCCGACGAACGCCCGCGCCACCTCCGCCCGGTGGGCGTCGCTCGGATCGTTCCGGACCGTCTCGACGAGCACCTCGTAGGCGGCCCGGGCCGTGCCGAGCGCGCACGCGGCGATGCCGATGCGGCCCCCCGCCAGGGCCTCCATCGCGACCGTGAAGCCCTCGCCCTCGGGGCCGAGTCGGGAGTCGGGAGGGAGCGCGACCCCGTCGAAGAAGAGCTCCGTGGTGGTGCTGCCCCGCAGCCCGAGCTTGTCGAGCCGCTGCGTCACCGAAAGACCCGGGGTGCCGGCCGACACGAGGAAGGCGCTGATCCCCCGGTGGCCGAGCGCCGGGTCCCGCGTCGCGAAGGCGAGGATCACCCCCGCGAGGTCCGCGTCGGTGATGAACAGCTTCGCGCCCCGGATCCGGAAGCCTCCCGGTACCGCCTCGTACCGGCAGCCGATGCGGGCGGCGTCCGAGCCCGCGGAGGCCTCGGTGAGCGCGAAGGCGCCGATCACTCGTCCCTCGGCCAGGGGCCGGAGGAAGCGCTCCTTCTGCTCGGCGGTCCCCCAGCGCTCCACGGGAGCCGCCGCGACCGAGAGGTGGACCGCGACCATGGTCGCCACCGCCGGGCTCCCCCGGGCCAGCTCCTCGAGGACCGCGGCCACGTCGGCCGTCGAGCCCGCGCGGCCGCCGTACTCCGGGGTCAGCCCGACGCCGAGCAGTCCCTCCCGGCCGAGCTCCTCCAGGAGCTCTCTCGGGACCCGGTCCTCCCGGTCGATCGCCTCCGCCGATGGGAGGAGCCATCGCTCGGCGAAGTGCCGGGCCCGGTCCCTCCACGCTCCGCCGGGCGCCACGTCCCCATCGGTTGCCATGTGGCCGCGCCTTTAACGGGTCCGGGGAGTCGAGTTTCTCGGGGGGAGCGGCCGTGGAGGAGCCGGAGGGCGCCGCCCCGAAGGCCCGGTTCAGCGCCCTCGACGTCCGGGCCCTCGCGCGCGAGCTGCGGAGCCTCGACCGCCCGCGCGTCGACAAGGTCTTCGACCTCTCCCCGGAGGGGTGGGTCCTCTCGCTGCGGCCCCGCGGCGGAGGCCGGGCCGAGCTGCTGCTCCGGCCCGGCGTCTTCGGGGCCGTGGTCGCGGAGGCGCCGCCCCATCCGGAGAGCCCGGGGCCGTTCGCGCAGGAGCTCCGCCGCCGGCTCGCGGGGAGCTCCCTCGTCGAGGTCCCGGACCCGGCCGGCGAGCGCACGCTCGCGGCACGGCTCGGGCGGTCGGACGGGACTCCCCCGATCGACCTGATCGTCGAGATGTTCGGCACGGGGAACCTCCTGCTCGTCAGCGAGGGGGTGCTGCTCGCCGTCGCACGGCCGAGGGTCTGGGCCCACCGGAGCCTCCGGGCGAAGTCGCCGTACCGCCCCGCCCCGGGGCGTCCGGATCCGTGGCGCGCCGAGGCGACCTGGATCGAGGGCCACCTGGCCGGGTCGACGGCCGACCGGGTCAGCACCCTCGCCGCCCGGGTCGGCTTCGGAGGCCCCCTCGCGGAGGAGCTGCTCGCCCGCACCGGACTCGACGGCCGCGTCGGGGCCGACCGGGAGGCCGCGGAGGTGGCGGCCCGGATCCACGAGGCGGCGGGCCGGCTGCTCGAGGAGGTCGATCGCGGCGGGCCGGCGTTCCTGTACCGACGCGATCGGAACCTCGTCGACGTGACCCCCTTCCGATCGGTGTTCCGAGAGCGGGACGCCACCCTGACCGCCGAGCGTCTCCCGAGCTTCGGCGAGGCCAGCCTCGAGTACTTCCGTCGTCTCGGGCCTTCGCCCGGGCCCCGAACGCCGACCCGGACCGCCGAGGGACGGCTCGAGCGGACCCTCCGCCAGCAGCGCACCGCGATCGAGGCGCTCGACCGGGAGGCCTCGAGCCTCTCCGCGAAGGCCGAGCGCATCCTCGACCGGTTCGAGGAGGCCGAACGCCTCCGCGCGGGCCTCGACGCGGAGGGACCCGAGGTGGCGGAGGTCCGCCTCGGGGACCTCGAGGTTCCGCTCCTCCGCGATCGCCCGGTCGACGCCTCGGCCCGGCGGCTCTTCGAGGAGGGGAAGCGGCTGCGGGCGAAGCTCTCCGGGGCGCGCGCCGCCCTCGAGGTCACCCAGCGGGCCCTCGCCGAACCGATCGGACCGGCAGCGCCCGCGACCGGGGGGCGACCCCCGGTCCCACCCCCGGCTCGAAGGCTCTGGTTCGAGAGATTCCGGTGGTTCCGGTCCTCCGAGGGGGTCCTCGTGCTCGCCGGCCGCGACGCGGCCTCGAACGACCAGCTCGTGAAGAAGCACCTCGGCCACGAGGACCGGTACGTGCATGCGGACCTGCACGGGGCCGCCAGCGTCCTCGTGAAGCGGTCCGCGTTCCCCGGCCCGGAGCCCGGCGAGGCGACGCTGCGCGAGGCCGGGGAGTTCGCGGTCTCCTTCTCGAAGGCCTGGAGGGCGGGCCACGCGGCCGCCGACGCCTTCTGGGTCCTGCCGGATCAGGTATCCAAGACCGCGGCGAGCGGCGAGTTCGTCGCCCGGGGCGCCTGGGTGATCCACGGCACCAAGCACCCGCTGAAGGACCTCCCGCTGGAGCTCGCGCTCGGCACGCAGGAGATCGACGGAGCCCCGAGGTGGACCGCGGGACCGCCGGAGGCGATCCGACGGAACGGGACGGCCCGCTACCTGGTGACCCCCGGCGAGGAGCGGCGCCGGGCCGAGATCGAGGTCGAGCTGGTGCGCGACCTCGGCCTACCCCGCCCCCTGCTCCAGTCGCTGCTCCCGGCGGGGGGCCTCGCGATCCGCCGGGCGTAGAGACGGTCGAGCTCCTCCACGGGCATCGCGTCGCCGGAGCGCCGCCAGGTGCGTCCTCGGGCCCGGAACCCGACGACGAACGCCGAGACCCCGGCGATCTCGACGCGCTCCCCGATCCGCACCGTGGACCCGGGCGAGGGGGTCCAGCGGAGGGGTCGCGTGCGCGCGCCCTCGATCAGCGAGACCGCGACGGCCGGCGCCCTCCAGGGCACGGCCCAGACGGTGCGGGTCTCCTCGGCGCGGAGCACGCGCGAGGTGCGTCCGTCGGGCCGTTCGAGCCGGGTGACCCGCCACGCCGGTTCGGGACCGGGAAGCGCCTCCTCGACGGCGAGCACGGTGCGGGCCGGCAGCTCGAGCGGCTCCCGGCGCGAGCGCCGGCCCTCCGACACGACCAGCCAGAGCCCGGCCGTCCTCGGAGGGAGCTCCTCGAACGGGTGGGTCCAGCGGCAGCGGGAACAGCGCGCGATCCCGGCGCTCCCCGATCCGCGCGGCTCGAGCCGGAGGATCCGATGCGGGGTCTCCTCCCCGCAGACCTCGCAGGGGAGCGTCGCCGATCGGACCGAGGGCACGCGCTGCGGGGTCGATCGGGCGGACGCATCGACCGGTACCGGCCCGGAGCCGGCCTCCGCGCCCCGGACCGTCCTCTCCGCGGCGCCCTCCCGGGGCGCCCGGGCCGGGCGCGTCGCCTCCTCTCGGGACATGGACCCCGTCGCGACCTCCCGGCTCCGCCCCGCCTCCCGGGTACTTACGGGCGGCGGGCGGTCGAGCGCCGCGCCCCGCGGCGCCGCCCCCAAGGCCTTTTGCGAGCGCCGCCGGTGCCGGAGGGAGCTATGCCGACTCCGCGGGCGGTCGCCTTCGTGGCGGTGCTACTCTTGGCGGTCTCCTTCGCCGCCCCGTCGGCCCTCGGGGCGACCTCGCGGACGGCGGCCCCGCTCCCGTCGAGCCTCGTGCCCGCTCGCTCGACGGCCGCCCGACCGGTCCCGACGCCGCCCGAGCCGAGCACGAGCGCCTCGCCGGGGCTCGAGCGCTGGCGGGCGGTCGAGGCCGGGCTGCGGGCGAAGGGGCTCGACCCCGCCGGGCTCCACCTCCCCAACTTCGCCGCGGAAAAGGTCCGGCCCGACCAACCGGTGAGCCCGCTGTACACCAACGCTCCCGCGCCGATGGGCGTCGCGGACATCGGCCTCCGGAACGTCTCGGGGCAGCTCACGCCCTACGCCTTGAACTCGACGAGCGTCGCGGGCACGGTCAGCATCACCAACCTCACCTCGCTCTACGTCGACGGCGACGGACCGGACTCCTACGGGATCCAGCTGAACTCGGTCGCGAACGGCGTGACGATCTTCGGGAACTCCTCGTTCGAGTTCTGGAGCCAGAACTACGCGACGTACACGGTGAGCACCGACCAGCTGGTGCTCGGCGACGAGGTCTGGAACTTCTCGAGCTTCTCCGGGAACTTCCCGGCGAACGGGATCTACGCCTACAGCCCCGACGGCAACCTCTCCTTCCTTCCGTACCTGTACCAGGGGTACGGCCCGACGATCACCGTCGGCTACCCGTTCTCGCTGACCCTCTTCCTCAACTCCTCGATCTTCGAGGACCGCCCGGTGCTCTACTTCAACTACTCCGTGACGAACGCGACCTTCTCGGAGAGCGGCTCCTTCGACTACCTCGTGTTCAACTCCAGCGTCGGCGCGCCCACCGGGCCGGCGCCGACGGCGTACTACCAGGCCGACGGCTACTCGTACGACCCGATCGGGCTCATCAACGACATGGAGATCGACGTCCTCGGCAACGACGACGGCGACACCACGCTCTTCTACGAGGCCAACGCCACGATCTCCCTCCAGTACTGGAACGCGACGCTCGGCCGGCTCGTGGAGGTCCCCTCGGCCTTCAACGCCGGACAGGAGACCGGCGAGACCTCGAACGGGCTCTCGGTCACGTCGAGCGGGGGGGCGGACCCACACGGCGTGATCCGGAGCGGTCCGTCGTTCCTCGGCGGGCTCTGGAACTACTCCGCGTACACGGCCGTCGCGCCGGTGACGATCCACCTCCGGCCCGCGGAGGCGTTCCTGTTCATCAATCAGGGCCCTCGCCTGGAGGCCGACGACTCGCAGTGGGTGCCGACGAACCCGAACGGGACGACGACGATCGACCTCCCGTTCAACGGGTCGTTCTACTTCGAGTTCCTCTTCAGCGAGTACGCCCCGCAGGGCTTCCCCGTCGCCGTCGGCGGCCCGGAGACCTTCCTCGTGCACCTCCTCCACGACGAGACGGACGGGGTCTACACCCCGCTCATCGCGATCGGGAACGCCGAGGTCGCCAACCTCTCCGTCGCCGGCAACGGCACCCCCGCCAACCCGTACGAGCTCGAGTCGAACGAGTACGGGCCGATCGCCCCCGAGTTCACGACCTGGGACGACTACCTCTTCCCGCTCTTCCCGGGCCTCCTCCTCGCCGGGACGAACGTCTGGGTGGTGGCGACCCCGCCGCCGTTCGACGTCCAGTACTCCGCCGCCCAGCTGACCGAGGGGCTCGCCGACGGGCTCGGGCTCCCCGCCTCCAACCAGCTGCAGCTCCAGCTCTACGACGCCTCCAACGTGACCCTCACCGGAGCCGCGTCGATCGGAGGCTGGCTCTCGGTGTACGAGGGGGGCTTCGCGGAGTCCTCCCTCGTCCTGTGGAACTGCTCGAACGACCTGATCGCCGCCAACACGTTCGCCGACGAAGGGGTCGCCCTCGGGCTCTTCGGCGGAACGAACAACACGGTCTGGGGCAACACCTTCGAGACGGCGGCCCCGCTGACGACCTCGCCGGGATCGCTGATGAACAGCGGGCCCGCGCTCACCGGGATCAACGAGACCGAGTCGGGGGACCTGCTGTACAACAACTACCTGTCCGTCGCCCTCCCCTCGGTCACGCCGACGGTGAACCCGTTCACCTGCGACCAGTTCGGCGAGTGCCCGGCCGTCGCCTACTCGGACACCTGGAACGTGACGCCGCAGCCGGCCTCGGACGGCACGATCGTGCACGGGCTCAACCTGACCGGCAGCATCCTGGGCGTCGGGCCGCAGGGCGGGAACTACTGGTCGAACTACGGAACGCAGACGGCCCCGTTCGGCGTGCTCCCGTACACCGACGGCGGGGCGATCACCGTCGGGGGCGACTACGCGCCGCTCCTGCCGTTCGCCCTCTTCCCGGTGACCGTCGGCGAGACGGGCCTCCCCGCCGGCGACCTCTGGAACGTCTCCGCCGACGGCGTCGCGACGGCCTCGAACGGGAGCTCGATCGGGATCGCCCTGCCGAACGGGACGTACCCGCTCACGGTCGGGGCCCCGGCGGGATACGTCGGGAGCGGTCCGGCCGCGCTCTCGGTCGACGGCGCTCCGGTCGGGGTCGAGGTCGTCTTCCGGACGTTGGCGAACCTCACGTTCCAGCCGGCGGGGCTCGCCGACGGCGCCCTCTGGGAGGTCTCCGTGAGCGGCTCCGGCCTCCCGGCCGAGAACGGCACGGGGGTCGGCCCGGCGACGACGGTCACCTTCACCCTGCCGGTCGGTCCGTACAACTACACCGCGTCCGCCGCGGGGTACGACGCCGAGCCCCCGAACGGCTCCGTGACGCTGCCGGCGGGCGGGCTGGTGACGCCGGTGACGTTCGCGCCGATCTCCGGCACGATCGCGCTGCGGGTCTCCCCCGCGAGCGCCTCGGTGTACATCGACGGCCGGCCGGTGGTGATCCCCGGCGGCAACCTGACGACGAACGCGACGCCCGGTCTCCACGCCCTCGAGGTCGGGGCGCCCGGCTACGCGACCGCCTTCGACAACGTCTCGGTCGTCTCCGGCCGCACCACGTACGTCAACATCACCCTCCAGGTCATCGGTCCCACCGGCACCTCGACGGCGACCGGCCTCAGCGGCGAGGCCGAGGTGATCATCGCCATCCTGCTCGTGGGCTTCGTCCTCGCCGCGCTCCTGCTCGTCTACTACGCGACCCGGGAGGGGCCTCCGCCGCCGCCGCGGCCGGGCGGCCCGGTCTAGCGGGGCGCCAGTCGGGAGGCGCGGACCCGTACGGGAGGTCGGCGTCAGCCGCCCTTGGCGGCGCCCGCCGAGCTCCAGAGGGCGCCCCGGTTCATCCAGTCCGGATACCGGGCGAGCATCTCGTCGTAGAGCTGACGCCGGCTCCCGGTCCGGGCGGCCACGCGCTGGAATTCGGCGAGGTAGGCCCGGGTCTCCGAGATCGCCCGAGGGTCGT
Source organism: Thermoplasmata archaeon (assembly GCA_030039525.1). Lineage (GTDB taxonomy): Archaea > Thermoplasmatota > Thermoplasmata > Lutacidiplasmatales > UBA184 > Lutacidiplasma. The sequence continues at coordinate 3,126 of JASHVI010000248.1, read as the reverse complement.
CCGGGCGGCGCGGGTCCTTGTGCCCAGCGACGACCGTCGTCGGCTCGAGGGAGGCCAGCCGGTCGAGGGCGGCGCTCCACTCGTCGAGCTTGCCGTTCTCGATCGACTCCACGAGGCGCGGGTGGACGCCGTTGTAGACGGCGTCGCCGGGCGCGACGAGGCCCAACGACGGGACGTACAGGCACGTCGACCCGGCCGCATCGGTGAATCCCAGGGGGACGATCTCGAGCGCCTCGCCTTCCAGCTCCAGCGGGGTCGCCGAGAGCGGCTCGGCGATCTCGAGGGTCGTGGGAAGCTGTCCCGGGAACCGTGATTCCCAGAACCTCGACCGGAACTCCGGTTCGACCTGACGACGCATCTCCCGGACCGCGTCGGGATGCGCGACGAACCGGGCCCCGGGGAACCGGCCCCGGAGCACGCTGGCTCCGAAAAAGTGGTCCCCGTGACCGTGCGTCGAGAAGATCGTCGCAAGCCTCCGGTCCTTGGACGCGATCCAGTCGGCCTGGGCCTCGGCCTGCTGCTGCGTGATGAACGAGTCGACCACGAGAGCCTCCCGTGCTCCGTAGAGGAGCACCGAGGGAATCGGAGGCCAGGGGCGGGCCTGCTCTCCGGGCGCAAAGTCCCGCGTGACGACCGGGATGCTCGGAGCGACGAAGACCTCCGCCCGGAGCCGAGAGCCTCCGCGGCTTCCCTGCGCGCGAGGAGGGGCCGTCATCGGAGGCGCGCGAGCCGACGGGAGGGCGGAGCCGCCGGAGCGCTATCCGGAGCCGGAGGAGCGGGCGGCGGCCGCCTTCGCGGCCAGCGCCGCGAACTCCTCCTTGCCGAACGCCGTCCCCGCGAGCCCCCAGCCGCCCTCGGCGGCCTCCGTCAGGAGCACCCAGGTGCGGCTGGCTTGCGTGGCATCGCCCGAGATCCGGGTCACGATATCGGTGACCTCCTTCACGAGCTGCTTCTGGCCCTCCCGGGAGAGCGCGCCGGGCGGAGTGATCACCTGGACGCGCACCGTGCGGGCGGAGTCCGTCGCGGCCGTGTGCACCGACGTCGGAGGCAGGCGGTGGATGTACGCCGCGGTGTTGTCCCGGTGGAACGGCCCCGGCGACCTGACGCCCTCGGCGCGCAGGACCGCGGCCGTGAGTTCCTCCCCGAGGCGCCGATCGGTCCCGGTCGGGAATAGGTCCGCTCGGGCGTACACATCGATCATCGGAGCCATCTGTGTCCCCGTCCCAGCCGACCCCAGTGGAGCCCGGTGGATAAGCCGGAAAGTGAGCGAAAGGACACCGACGGCCCCGTCAGCGCTCGGCGCCCGATCGGCTCCTGTACCGGGCGTGCGGCGTCACGAGGAGGTCGTCCGCCGGGGACGAAGCTCCGGAACGCGCGGGGAGCTCCTAGAGGATCTTTTCGAAGAGCTCCATGCCTTCGCGGCTGTAGAGCTCGCTCATCCTTCGGGGCTTCTGGTCCTCGAAGATCCGGTCGGCGCACCACCGGGAGCCGAAGGCGCTGAGGATCATGCCGACCCGGATGGCATCGACGCCCTTCTCGGTGAGGGACCACCGGACGACCTTCGGCGGGGTCCGCCGCTCGACACTCCGCCGGAGGAACCCCTCCCGCTCGAGCTGCTTCAGCCGCGTCGCGAGGACCTTCGACGGGATGCCCGGCAGCGACTTTCGGAGGCCGCTGAACCGGTCGACGCCGTACACCCCGATGTCCCGGATGACCACCATCGTCCACTTCTTCCCGAGGATCCCGAGGGAGGTCTCCACCGGGCAGTTCAGGAAGTCGACCTTCAGGAGCGACGTCTTGAGCTCCCGGTGGGAGGCCCGGAACTCCGACTCCACCGCCGCCGCGATCATGCTCCGTCCCCCCAACCGTTGCGGGACGCGCCCTTCGGATTACGGTTTCCGCGGTCGGCAGCGTGACCACGGCGACCTACCCAGGACCCGGGTCGAGCGGCACCCCGCGGGTGGCGGGCCGCCGCAGTGGGCGGCTCGATCCCGATCCAGGAAGCGGTCCGGGTCGCGGGGTGCCGGGATACCCGGACCATTCCGGCCCGTGCGCCAGGGAGAGGCGAAGCATCGACCAACTACGCGGGCCGACCCAAGCCCTCCGGGGTGCGACCCGAGATGCGACTCCGTCCCTGACTACTACCAGATCGTCCGGAGGGGAGTGAGCGCCCGAAGCGTCGTGTCGTTCGTCAGTACGGGGACGTTTCGAGATAGCGCGTCCGCCGCGATGATCCGATCGTGAAGCTCCGGCCCGCGGAGGCGCCGGAAGTTGGACCAGCCCTCCTCCGTAAGGTGCGATCGGACGAGATACTCGCGCCCGCGGAGCTCATGGAACAGTTCGTCGACTCCGGCCGGGGCCATGAGCCGGATTCGCCCGTGCTCCGCGAGCCAGAGGAACTCGGCGAGCACGATCTCGGGAAGCCAGAGCGTGCCCCCGCCTTCCTCGGCTTGGCGCACCACGGCGAGCGCGCTCGGCGGAAGCTCCCCCTCGAGCAGCCGCACCAGCGCGACGGTATCCAGGACCGCGTTCGTCAGGGAGTCGTCTCCCGGCGCAGGCGCCGGATCGACCGCTCCAGGCCCGAGGAGTCGATCCGCCCCCGGAGGAGCCCGTACAGGCTCTGGCGCGGCCGGGGACGAATGAGGATGCCCGCCTCCGTATCGACGACGAGAGCCTCCTCGCCCTCGCCCAGGTGATGCCGCTCCCTCAGCGCCTTGGGGAGCGTGATCTGCCCCTTCGAGCTGACGGTCACCGTGCTCGCCACAAGGCGAGGTAGGATGGCCGAGTAGAATAGCTTTACTTTCAGGTAAAGGGCGCGAGGGCCTCCCCAGTCCCCCGTGCCGGGGTCGAGCCTGCGCGACCCCGAGCCGGAACCCGCCCCGTCCGTGGGAGGCGGATCGCATGCGTCGGGGCCGCGAGACAGCGTACGTCGGTCCGCGGTCACCGCGGAGGAGGGTTCATGGGGCTGCCCGTATTTGTATAATGTCTTATACAAATACGTTCGTTTCTTGGGCCTAATGGGCTGATCGGATGTTCCCCCGCGGGGCCCACCGCGACTCGCGTCGGACCTGACTTCGACAGAAGTGCTGGTTTCTCGAGGAGAAACCCGGTACACTGTACGTTGAT
>JASHVI010000247.1 GCA_030039525.1 Thermoplasmata archaeon | reverse complement strand
GAGCATCGTCACGAGGAAGAGCGCCTCCGACAGCCCCGGCGTCAGGGGGATGGCGCTCGGGCCGGCGGCGGCCGCGATCGCGGTGCCGATCACCGCGGAGGGGACGAGGACGATCCCGGCGGCCGCCACGAAGCCGAGGTACTTGCCGAGCAGGAGTCCGGTCCTCGGGAAGGAGCGGTTGAACGGGTAGAGGAGCGTGTCCTCCTCGAGCTCGCGCCGGAACAGCCCGACGCCGAGCACGAGGCAGACGAGGAGCAGGATCACCGGGAGGAAGAGGGCCGAGTACAGCGACTCCGCCGTCGCGAGGTCGTCAAGGTTCGGGACGTGGGCCGCGGCGATCCCCGCGACTAGGAGCGGGTAGAGCATCGCGGCGAGCACGAGCCCGACGGCGCTCCATCGGTGGAAGGCGGCGCGGAGCGTCGCGCCCGCCACCACGCCCAGTCGCTCGAGGAATCCGGCCGCCACGCGCTACTCCGTGAGGAAGCGGAAGACCGCCTCCAGGTTGTCGTCCGGGCTCGACATCTCCCGGATGTCGAGGCCCTGCTCGACCACGAGCTTCGGGAGGGCGGAGTAGAACTCGTCCGGGGTCCGCGTGAGCACGCTGAGGCCGTCCGGGGGCAGGAGGACGACGGCGGTCACGTTCTCGAGCTCGGTCATGAGCCGGGCGAGGCGGCGGGGGTCCGGGGTCTTGAAGACGACCGAGTGCGGGTGGCCGTCGATCGCTTCCCGGAGCCGATGGATGTTCCCCTGCGCGGCCACGCGGCCGTTGGAGATCAGGACGACCTCCTGGGTGAGCCGCTCGACCTCGTAGAGGACGTGGGAGCTCACGATGACGTGGCGACCCTTCGCCGCGAGCGCCTCGAAGAGCGCGAGCATCTGCACCCGCCCGAGCGGATCGAGGCCGTTCAACGGCTCGTCGAGGAGCAGGAGCTGCGGATCGGTCGCGATCGCCTGCGCGATCTTGACGCGCTGGCGCATCCCCTTCGAGAACCCGAGGAGGCGGCGGTCGGCCGCTCCGGAGAGGCCGACCCGGGCGAGCGCCTCGGCCGCGCGCTCCGAGGACTCCCGGGCCTCGAGCCCGTCGAGCCGAAGGAGGTAGCGGACGAACTCGCGCGCCGTCATCCCGTCGTACATCGCGGCGTGCTCCGGGCAGTACCCGATGAGCCCCCGTGGGGGCGGGCTCCCCCAGGGGTCGCGGCCGAGGACCGCGACGCGGCCCCAGTCGAGCGAGAGCTGACCGGTCAGCACCCGGAAGAGCGTCGACTTCCCGGCGCCGTTGGGCCCGATGAGCCCCGTGATCCCCGGCGGGAAGGTCGCCGAGAACCCGTTGAGGCCGAGGACCTCGCCGTACCGCTTCGTCGCGGCCTCGGCCCGGACCACCTCGATCACTCCTCGACCACCTCCGCGCCCCGCAGGAGCTCATGTGCGAGGCCGAGGGTGACCCCCGCTAAGGCGACCATCCCGGCCCCGGCGACCCAGGGGTCCAGGGAGTTCCCGCTGACCCCGAAGACCCCCTTCGCCATCGCGAGGACGTCCTCGATCGGCGAGAGGTAGAGGTACGAGGACTGCCCGGAGATGCCGCTCAGGACCGCGACCACCGCGTGCACGCCGATGAGCGAGCCGAAGATCCCGGCGCCGGCGACGGTGCTCCGGGCCGTGAGCGAGGAGAGGAGGATCGCTAGCCCGGTGAAGGCCCCGGTGCCGATGAGGCCGACCAGCAGGTAGCCGCCGGCCCCCTCGAGCGCGACGGGGAGCGAGAGGTACCCGAGGGCGAGGAGGATCACGACCCCGATGAGTCCGGGGAGGATCGCCCCCAGGCCGACCCAGATGCCGACGACCCCGGTCTTCGCGGCGAGGTAGTCGGTGCGGGTGATCGGCCGCGCGAGGTAGAGCGTGAGGGCCCGGGTCGCCCGGTCGCCGGCCACGGAGGCCGCTCCGACCGAGGCGGTGAGCAGGATCAGGAAGAACATCCAGAAGTCGAGCTCGAAGGGGAAGTCGAGGAGCGAGAGGCGGCTCGGCGCGCTGCCGACGAGGCTCCCGAAGGTCGCCTCGAAGTAGAAGATGAAGCCGAGCGGGAGGAGGACGACGATGAAGATGAACGCGAGCAGGACGATGTTGAGGGCGCGCGTCCGCTCCCGGACCCCCTCCTCCACGATCGCCCGGACCCTCGCCGAGCGCGGCCGGAGCGCCGGCGGGGCCCGGTCGTACTCCGGCGGACGGATGCTCACGACGCCTCCGCCGGCTGCACGAGCTTCAGGAACAGCTCCTCCACCGTCCGGACGGAGGGGCCGATCGACCGGATCTGGGTCCCCGAATCGCGCGCGGCCTCGAAGACCGATCGCGTCCCTCCCGCCGGACCCGGGAACCGCAGCTCGAGCCCCTCGAGGCGGGCGTGGATCCCGCGACGCTCCAGGGCGGCGACGAGGGGCGTCGGATCCCCTTTCGTCCGGACGACGAGCTCCCCCGCGCCCCCGGCCTTCAGCTCGTCGAGCCGGCCGGCCGCGAGCAGGCGGCCGAGGTTCAGCATGACGACCTGGTCGCAGACCGTCTCGATGTCGCCGAGCAGGTGCGTCGACAGGATCATGCTCCGGCCGGGGCGCCCGGCGAGGGTGCGGAGCAGCGTCAGCATCCCGTCGCGCCCCGCGGGGTCGAGGCCGGCCGTCGGCTCGTCGAGGATGATCAGCGACGGATCGTGGACCAGCGCCTGCGCCAGCTTGACGCGCTGGCGCATCCCGACGGAGTACTCCGAGATGAGGCGGTAGCGCTCCTCGCGGAGCCCGGCGAACTGCAGCACCTCGTGGGCGCGCTGGAAGGCCGCCTCCTTCGGGAGGCCCCCGACCCGACCCATGTACGCGACGAAGCCGATCCCGGTCATGTGCGGGTCGAGGCAGTCGTGCTCCGGCATGTACCCGACCCGCTCGCGGATCCGGATCCCCTCGAGGCCGGCGTCCCGCTCGAAGACGTAGGCCGAACCGCTCGAGGCCGGGACGAGCCCGAGGAGGACCCTCAGCAGCGTCGTCTTCCCGGCGCCGTTGGGCCCGATGAGGCCGATCGCCCCGGGGGCGACGCGGACCGAGACGCCGGTCAGGGCCTCGATCGACCCGAACCGGCGGCTCAGCTCGCGGGTCTCGAGAAGGAGGCTCACGGCGGTCGGTGACGAGCACGCGGGGGAGTTCAAACCCTACCCTCGAGGGGCAGCGGCCCCGCGCCGCGGGGCTACGGGGCGGGGGGGTCGGCCTCGGGCGGCTCCGGGAGGCGCTTCAGGTGCTCCGGGGAGACCTGCTCGACGAGGAAGACCGTCCGACCGGCCTGCATGATCCGCGCCCCCGCCGACCGGGCCGCCTCGGCGTCGATGACCAGGATCACGGGCTTTGGCGTGCGGACCTGGCCGGCCGCCCGGGCGTCGTCGGCCGTGCGGGAGAGGTGGACCATCCGGCGATCGGTGGGCTTCAGGCCCACCTCGAGGACGATCGTCGACTCCTCCGGGGTCACGGGGAAGAACAGCTCCGCGGGGATGTTGTCGGTCGGGAGGTCGAGGGCGACCTCGATCGTGTGGCCGTACGTCGCCCGGATCCGGTCGTCCTTGACCTCGTAGCGGCCCTTCGGGTCGCTCTCGGCGATGCCGACCAGGTGGTGGATCCTCAGCCAGTGGCCGTAGCCCCGGTGCTGCCGGCCGATCGCCTCGACGATCTGCCCCAGGCGGATCCACCCCTGCGGGTCGACGGTGAGGCCGTACTTCTCCGGGAAGTGCCGGAGGATGCCGGTCATCACGCGGCCCAGGTGGTCGAGCTCCCGGTCGTTCAGGAGGAAGCGGCCCGACTGGCCGCAGACCGGGCAGTTCTCGGCCCGGAAGTAGCCGTGCTGGGCGCACTCCTTCAGCATCGAGGAACGTTCAGGGCCCTAGCTCCGGACCTTGTCCGCCTTCTTATCGAAGTCGGTCAGCGCATCCCCGTAGAGGTCGGCGAGCTCCTTGAGGACCCGCTTCAGGACGGCCTGGGGCTTCTCGCCCTTCGTCCTCAGGTAGAGCGAGGGTCGGTCGAGGAACGGGTGGCCGATCCCGTAGCGGGCCTCGAGGACGTGGTCCTCCTTCTGGAGGGCCTCGACGAGCGGGATGAGGATCGTCTCCTCGCCCTGGGGGATCTCCAGCCGGAGCGCGTCGTGCTCCTTCTCGACCACGCGCACGTCCATGGGGGGCCGCTCACCGGGGTACGGTTCTTAAGCGTGGCGATGCCGCGCCGGTGTCGGCCGCCCGCCGGCGGTCAACGTAAAGAAGGGCCCCCCGTCCTCGCCGACCGCGATGCGCGTCCTCGTCGTCGGCGGAGGCGCCCGCGAGCACGCGATCGGCGAGGCGCTGCGGACGAGCGGCGCCAGCGTGGTGGTCGCGAGCGCGAACGCGAACCCGGGCCTGGACCGGCTCGCGATGGCCTCCGTGCGCTGTGAGCCCACCGACCCGCCCCGGGTGGTCGGGGCCGCCCGGCAGCACCGCGTCGACTACGTGGTGATCGGGGGGGAGGCCCCCCTCGCCGCCGGGGTCGCCGACGCGCTCCGGGTCGCCGAGGTGCCGGTGGTGGGCCCCTCGAAGGACGGGGCCGAGATCGAGACCTCGAAGCGGTTCTGCCGGGAGCTGATGCGGACCCACAACGTCCCCGGGGCGCCGCGCCACGTCGCCGTCGCCCAGGCCTCCGAGGTCGACGGCGCCGTCGCCACGTTCGGGGCCGCGCCGTTCGTCGTGAAGCCGGTCGGGCTCACCTCGGGCAAGGGGGTCAAGGTCCAGGGCAGCGACTTCGCCACCGCGGCCGAGGGGGGCGAGTACGCCCGCCAGGTGCTGGCCTCGGGCTCCCCCTCGGTCGTGCTCGAGGAGCGGGTCGAGGGCGAGGAGTTCAGCCTGATGGCCTTCGTCACGGACTCGGGCCTCTACCCGATGCCGATCGTCCACGACTACAAGCGGGCCCTCGAGGGGGACCAGGGCCCGAACACCGGCGGCATGGGCGCCTTCTCGCAGCGGGACCACCTCCTGCCGTTCCTCTCCACCGATTCGAGGGACCGCGCCGTGGCGATCCTCCAGGGGATCGTCGCCGCGCTGCGGGCCGAGGCCCGCTCCTACCGGGGCATCCTCTACGGGGGATTCATGGAGACCGCGAGCGGTCCGGTCCTCCTGGAGTGCAACGCGCGCTTCGGGGACCCGGAAGGGATCAACGTCCTCTCCCTCTACGAGGAGGGGAACTTCGGTCAGCTCCTCTACGGGGTCGCCCTGGGCCGCGTCGACCCGAACCTCGTCCGGTTCCGCCTGCGAGCGACCGTCGTGAAGTACCTGGTGCCGCCCGGGTACGGTCGGACCCCGGAGGCGGGGGGGATCCTGGAGATCGACGCCCCCGAGATCGACGCGCTCGGCGTCCACGTGCGCTACGGGCTCGTCGAGGCGGCGGGCCCGAGCCGGTTCACGATGAGCGCCTCGCGCGCGCTCGCCCTGGTGGCGGAGGCGAGCGCCATCCACGAGGCCGGCTCGCGCGTCGAGGCCGCGCTGGCCCACGTCCGGGGCCGCTACGAGGTCCGCCACGACATCGCGACGAAGGCCGACCTCACGCAGCGGACCGAGCATGTGCGGACCCTCAAGATCCCCGCCGCGAAGCCCTCGCCGATCCCGCTCAGCGTGGCCCCGCCCGACGCGCCGCCCTCCAGCGCGGCCGACCCCTCGCTCATCCCCGGCTGACGGCGCCGGCCCCCCGCGCGCGGCGGCCAACCGTCAAATAGAGACCCCCGGCTAGTCGAGTGGAATGTTCTGTCCTCGCTGCAAGCGGCTGATGCGGCCGGACCGCTCGGCGGGGGTCTGGAAGTGCGCGGCCTGCGGGAACACGGTCCCGCTCGGGAAGGCGGTCGAGACCGGCCGCTCCGAGGCGAAGGGCCGGGAGATGGTCGTCCTCGAGGAGCGGCCCGCCACCCTCCCGACGGCGGAGGAGGAGTGCCCCAAGTGCGGCAACCCGAGGGCCTACTGGGTGCTCCGGCAGACCCGGGGCGCCGACGAGCCCGAGACCCGCATCTTCGAGTGCACGAAGTGCGGGCACAAGTGGCGTGAGTACCAGTGACGCCCGCGGCGGCGAAGTTCGACGCCGTCCGGGACGTCTTCGCGGAAGGCGCCGTCGGCCGGCGTCTCAAGCTCCGGGGCTGGGTGCTGAGGTCCCGCTCCTCCGGCGGGATCCTGTTCGTCGTGTTGCGGGACCGGACGGGCTCCGTGCAGTCGGCCGCCAAGCGCGACGTGATCGGCGAGGCGAGTTTCGGGGCGGCGGAGTCGGCGCAGGTGGAGGGGGCCCTCGAGATCGAGGGGACGGTCGCCGAGGACCGGCGCGCCCCCGGCGGCCGCGAGCTGCGCGCCGAGTCGATCCGTGTCGTCCACGGCGGCGAGCCGTTCCCGATCTTCTCCGACCAGACCGAGGAGTTCCGGCTCGACCAGCGCCACCTGGTGATCCGATCGCAGAGCCACGTCGCGACGTTCCGGGTCAAGGCGGAGCTCCTCCGCGCCTTCCGGGCCTTCTTCGACCGCGAAGAGGTGCTGGAGGTGACGCCGCCGATCATCACCGGGAACGCGGCCGAAGGCGGCGCCGAGGCGTTCCAGTTCGACTACTTCGGCCGTCCCGGCTACCTCAGCCAGACCGCCCAGCTCTACCTCGAGGCGCTCCTCTTCCCGCACGAGCGGGTCTACGCGCTGACGCCGTCGTTCCGGGCCGAGAAGTCCCGGACCCCCCGGCACGTGACCGAGTTCAGCCACCTCGAGGCGGAGCTCGCATGGGCCGACCTCGACGATCTCCTCGCGTTCATCGAGCGGATGCTCGTCGACGTCCTCTCGGACGTCGCGAGGAAGCGCCCGGCCGAGCTGAAGCAGCTCGGGCGGGAGCCCGAGGAGCTCCTCGCCCTCCGGGCGCCGTTCCCGAGGCTCCGGTACGCCGAGGCGATCGACCGCCTCGCCTCCCAGGGGTTCCCGGTCCGCTGGGGGAGCGACCTCGGCACCGCCGAGGAGCGGGCGCTCACGATCTCGGAGAAGACCCCGCTGTTCCTCACGCACTTCCCCGCCGAGATCAAGGCGTTCTACATGCTGAAGAGCCCGGAGGACGAGCGCACCGTGGAGGCCGCCGACCTCCTCGCGCCGGAGGGCTACGGGGAGATCGTCGGCG
>JASHVI010000246.1 GCA_030039525.1 Thermoplasmata archaeon | reverse complement strand
GTCCCCTCGGCGAGGAGCTTGCCCGGCACCACGACCGTCTCCTGCGCCTCGGTGAGGCGCTCCAAGTGCCCGACGTTCACCGGGGTCACCTGGTGACGGCCCCGGTCGAGGCGGAGCGCCACCGCCCCCCAGAGGGGGGCGTCGTGGGCCTTCGAGGCCTTGCGAAGCTGGATGAGCAGACGCCGGAGCTCCGGGTTCTGCTTGCGAATCGTTCGAAGCATTCGGGCGGGAGGCCCTCGACTAAGGTTCCCGATATAAGCGTTGCCGAGGAGAAAACGGCCGGGGGACGCGCCGTCCCGCTCGCCGGTGGGAGCGGCCCCGGTAGGCCTTCCTTTCGTTAAGAACGGTTATATAGCCACCCCCGCCATCGGCGGACCAGACTCCCATGCGCAAGTTCCTGACGGAGCTCCGCGGCAAGACCGTGATGACGAACGACGGCCAGATCCTCGGGATGATCGACAACTTCGTCGTCGACACGCAGACGGGCGGGATCGCCCACGTGCTCGTCGTCCCCGGGGAGGACGTGGAGACCGGGCTCTTCCACACCGACGCCTCGCACCGGCTGGTCCTTCCGTTCAAGAGCATGCGGGCCGTGAAGGACGTCGTCGTGATGGAAATTGGCAAGTGAGGTCCGCGGCGACCCTCTCTTCCTCTCCGTCGTCGTCACCGTAAAGAACGAGTCCCGGCACCTGCGCCGGCTGCTCGAGAGCCTCAAGGCCCAGAGCCCTCCCTTCGAGGTCGTCGTCGTCGACGCCCTCTCCCGCGACGGCACGTGGGAGATCGCCCGCGAGTTCGCCGAGGCCGAGCCCGATCGCTTCCGCGCCTTCCAACGGTTCGGCTCGCGCGGCATCGGCCGCAACGCCGGGGCCCAGGCCGCCCGGGGGACGCACCTCGCGTTCACCGACGGCGACTGCATCGCGGACTCCCGGTGGCTCCAGACGATCCGCGAGGGGTTCTCCCGCTCGCGGGTCGTCGCCGGCCGGAGCGTCGCGATCGGGAAGCCGCAGTACGCCGAGCTGGAGCGCGTCGAGCTCTTCCAGCGGGGCAACGACGTCACCTTTCCTTCGTGCAACCTCGGCTACGAGAAGGCCCTCTTCGAGGCGATCGGCGGCTTCGACCCGCGCCTCATCACCGCCGAGGACATCGACCTCAACCTGCGGGCGGTCGCGGCCGGGGCCCGGCTCCTCTACCTTCCGGAGGCGCTCATCTACCACCACGTCCGGCCGAACCTCCTCAGGTTCCTCTACCAGGCCTTCTGGAACGGCTACGGGCGCAAGCAGCTCACGGAGAAGCACGGGAGCCTCTGGGGGAACTACCGGTACCGGCGCCTCCTCGAGGCGCAGCGGAGCGCGATCGCCTTCGCCCGACTCGGGGCGGCGATGACCGGCTACCTCGCCCGCGTGGTCACCGGGTCGGGCGATCGGCTGACCCCGGTGGAGCGGCCGGTCGGCCCGTCGTAGGGAGCGCAGCGCGGCGGGCCCGGGGGCCGTTCAGCCGGCCTTCAGGAGCTCGGCGACCTTGCCGACCTCGGCGAGGACGCGCCCGGCGTCCGCCGTCTGGTCGACCACCGCGACGAGGAGCGCCTTCTTCCCGGAACCGACGATGATCGTCTTCGAGTCGTTCCCCTCGATGACGATCCGCTCCGGGGGGGCCCGGTTGAGCTCGGTGTTCGCGGTCGCGGCCGCCCCGAGGATCGTGGCGCACATGATCGCGAAGGTCTCGGTGTAGACGCCCGCGGGCACGTCGGCGTACAGTACGAGACCGTCGCGCGAGACGAGCGCGGTCGCGAGGCCGTTGATGCGGGCCTTGAGGTCCTTGACTACGGCGCCGACGTTCCCGGTCGCCATCATGGGAACCGCACCTACGGAATCTCCTCAAGACGGAAGCGGCATTCCGCTTGCCCGGCGCTGGCGCACACTTCCTCGGTGCATTGAACGCGCGACCCCTTAAAGCGTTCGTGGAACTCGCGAAGGATTCCCCGAAGCCGGTGGCAGGTGGGGATGTCGCTGGGGGTCACCTCGATCGACCCCCGGACCACGACCTCCCGCTCCTTGAACGTGATCTCCTCGATCCAGCCCCGCTCCTTCAGGATTTCCCCGGCCCGCTGGTAGAAACGGCCCCGGTCCTTCAGGGCCTCCTCGACCATGTCCTGGCCGACGACCGAGCCCTCCTTGAAGAACAGTCCGTGGCAGGCGTGCGACATGACCCCCTCGTAGAGGTCCTTGATCTTGTGCAGCTCCGCCTGGTTGAGTTTGACGTAGCGCATTCGCGCGGAGACCTTCGACCGCCCTATAAAGGGCGCGCTCGGAGGGGTGTGACGGGCCGGTCCGTCAGGCTCCGGCTCACGCCTCCGGGCCCGGTTCTCCCGGTCCCGCGGGCTCGTCGGCTCCTTCCGGAGCCTCCGGCGCCGGCGGCGTGAGCGTGAGGTCGGCGAGCCCCGCGAGCGTGGGGATCCGGCGTGCCTCGACGCCGCCGAATCGGTCGTACCGGTCCAGGAGGAACGACGTGAGTCCGGCCCGGGCCGCGGCCCGCACGTCGCTCCAGAAGAGGTCGCCCACGAACAGGGTCTCGCTGGCCGGCGATCCGATCGCCGCGCAGGCCGCCCGGAACCCGGCGCGCGCCGGGAGCCGGGCCTCCACCGGGTCCTCGGCGTGGCGGACGAGCGGGAGCGAGGCGAGACCGACGCGCTTCAGGGCCCAGCGCGCGGCGGCCTCCGGAAGCTCGGTGACCACGCCGACCGGGCGGGCGCTCGCGGTGAGACGGGCGAGGCCGGGGGCAACGTCGTCGAAGCTCTCGATCTCACCGGCGGGGCGGTCGAAGCGGGTGATCACCGCTTCGATCTCCTCCGGAGGGAGCGCGTGCCCGGCGATCGACGTGAGCGTCTCCCGGAGGTACTCGAGCCGGATCGCGGGGTCGATCGGAGGCGCCGAGCCGACCAGCGCGTGCCAGCGCCTCCGGTCCCATCCGCGGAGCGCGCGCCGTAGGGCGAACCGGACGTGCCGCTCCGCGAGCTTCGGCCCCTGCGGCCTCCAGGCCCACTGCCAGTGGCCGGGGGAGTTCCACGGCACGAGGACATCGTCCAGATCGAGGAGGACCCCCTGCGGGGGCCGGCCCGGACTCGCCAAGGCGCTAGCCTCGCCCGGCCTTCTGCAGCTCGAGCAGGTCCGCGGTGGAGACCTTCTCGCCCTTCTTCAGCCGGGCGAGGAAGTCCTCCTCCTTCGGAGGCTCGGCCGTCGCGTAGCTGCCCACGGGGACGCGGCCGCCGCGGGCGGCGTAGAGCAGCTTCTCGAGGTCGCGGACCTCCTCGATCGCCGCGATGTGGGCCCGGTGGGCCTCGTCGGAGGCGGTCTTCACCTCGAGGAGCTTCGCCTGGACCTCGTCGGCCTGCCGACGGAGGTCGTCGATCGACTCGTAGAGGTGGACCATCTCCTCGTGGGCGCGCTGGGCCTCCTCAGCGAGCTCGCCGACGGCCGCGTGGTGCTTCTCGGCTTCGTCGCGCGCGGCGTTGAGCTCCTGGCTCGCCCGGTCGAACTCGGGGTCCTTCTGGAGGTGCTCGTCCTGGTCCCGGATCTGCGCCTCGAGCCGCTTCATCTCCTCGATGAGGCGCTTCTCGGCGTCCGGGGAGTGGGCGGTCGTCATGTGGCGGAACTCGAGCTCCCGGAGGTCCTTCTTCAATCGCCAGACCGGCACGGCGCCGGGGCGGGGCGCCCGGTTCCTCCGGAGCTCCTGGACCTTGTTCCCAAGGTCCTGGAACTTCCGGTTCCACTCCTCACGGAGCCGCTTCGCCTCGCGGACCTGGTCGTTCAGGTCGTCGCGGTCCCGTCGGAGCGCCTGGGCGTCGGCGCTGCGGGCGTGGAGCTCCTCGAGGATCCTCGCCCGGTCCTCGGCCCGCGTGCGGGCTTCCGCGTTGAGCTTGTCCCGGCGGGCCCGATGGTCGTCGGCGCGGGCGTTCGCCTCCGCTCGTCTGCGTTCGAGGTCTTCGACGGCGTCGGTCAAGGCGGTCCCCGGGGGTCCGACTCGGGGGGGCCGTTGACGCCGGGCTCCCGATATAAAGACTTCAGGCGAGGGAGCGCCGGTTCGACGCCGGCCGGAGCCGCGCGCGGTTCCGCTGTGCCAGCTTCGGGAATCTATGTCGGCGGTCGTCGAGCCCGACGGGCCGTCGTCGCGATTCCCTCCCTCTCCTTCCGCTCCGCCCGTGCCCGTCCCAGTCCCTGGAACGGGTAGCGGGGCCTCCTCGCATCATTGGAGAGGGCGTCGAGGTCAAGCTCTAGACCTCCGAGCTCCGCGGTCTCCCGCAGAGCGATCCGTCCGACATTCGCCCCCGCGTTCAGCTGGCGGTCGAGCCGCCAGCCGCACGCGACGCACTCGAAGGTCGGCCCCATCCTGCTTCGGGGACCGTTGTATACCCCACACTTCGGACAAGTGACTGAAGTTCGATAGG
>JASHVI010000245.1 GCA_030039525.1 Thermoplasmata archaeon | reverse complement strand
GGAGGCTCGGGAGGGTCCGGCGGATCCTCGGACAACCAGAGCGCGCGGGACCCGGCGCACCCGGCGCTGGGGCCCTCGCTCGGCATGGCGGGCCCGTATGGGTGGGTGGCGGCGCTCGGGGGGATCGTGGTTGTCGCGGGGCTGGTGGGCTACCTCGCCGCCCGACGCCGACCGGGAGAGCGGCCTCCAACGGAGCCGGAGACGGGAGCGGGAGCCTAGGTTGTCCGGCTCCGCGCGCCCCTCGCTCCGAGCCTTGGGTCAGCGGGCCCCGGGGCGGAGGGCCTTCGACGGCCGCCGGCGGGGGCCGGCGCGGGCGTCCACGGCGCTCCTGGCGGCCGTTCTGCTGACCGCCGCTCTCGGGGTCCCCGGGGCGGCCGCCTTCGACGTGGGTCCAGGTCCCGTGGGGCGGTCGGTCGTCCCCGACGCGCCCAGCCTGCGGCTCGCCGTCTCTCCGCTCACGGGAGAAGCCCCGCTCTTCGTCAACGTCACCGTGACCGTCGTCGGCGGTTCGGCGCCGTTCAACCTCTCGCTCTGCTTCGGCACGGTCGATCACACGAGCCCGCCCCCCGGGTGCGGCGCGGGGGCGGCGACCGGCTGGAACGGGAGCAACGCGCTCGTCTTCCCGCATCTCTACGATGCTCCCGGCAACTTCAGCATCGTCGGGGTCGTGGAGGACCGCCTCGGCGCGGGCTCCGGCGCGACCGCGCTCGTCGTCGTGACCTCCGGCACGACGCTCGCCCTCGCCGCCCAGGCGCTCACGACCTCGGGCGTAGCCCCGGCCCCGATCCGATTCAACGAGACCGTCGTCGGAGGAACCCCGCCGATCACGATCCAGTGGCGGTTCGGGGACGGGACCTCCGGCTCCGGCATCGCGGGGAGCCCCGTCGTCCACGTCTACGAGTCGGCCGGCACCTTCGTGCCCTCGGTGACCGTGTCGGACGCGGCCGGCCACCGGACGACGGAGATCCTGCCGGCGATCGTGATCCGGGCCGCCTCGAGCGGGCCGCTCGGGAACTCCACCGACGTCGTCTCCACCGTCGTCCCGCTGCTCGCCGTGCTGGGGGTGACGGCGATCATGATCGCGGTCGTGGTCCGAACGCGGCGGCTCCACAACCTTCGGGAGGAGGGCGAGGACCTCGTCGATTCCCTCTGGCAGGAGCGCCCGTCCTCCGAGGCCCCTCCGTCCGGCGAGGGAGCGAGGGGAGGGCCGCGCTGAGACCGGGCGTGCGCCGCGCGCCGGGGAGCCCCGGGCCGGCCTCCGCGGCGCTCGCGTGCCTACTGGGGCTCGCGACGCTCGCAGGGGCCTCGGCGGGGCCGTCCGGCACCCTCCGGCCCGATGCCTGCGGGTTCACCGTCGACCTCTCGGCCGACCCGACGGCCGGCTCGGCCCCGCTGTCGGTCCAGTTCAACGCCTCGGTCTCCGCCGGGACGCCGGAGCTCTACCAGTGGAGCTTCGGGGACGGCAGCTTCTGGAACGCCTCGGGACCCGGCGCCGCCACCCCGGTCCACGACTACGGCCTCCCCGGCAGCTTCACCGCCGGCGTGGAGGTCGACGAGGCCGGCTGCGAGGTAGCCGCCAATGTTTCGCTGGCCGCGGTCGCCGGCCCGATCACGCTCACCTGCTCCGCTCGGCCCCTCTCCGGTGTCGTACCCCTCAGCGTGACCTTCCTCTGCACGGCCGGCGGCGGAAGCGGCACCTACGTCTCGAGCCTCTGGAGCTTCGGCGATGGCGGCGAGGGCAGCGGGCTCTCGGTGACCTACACCTACGAGCGGGCGGGCCGGTTCACCGCCGTGGTCAACGTCACCGACTCGCTCGGTCACTGGAGCCTCGCGACCATCGCGGTGGACGCCGAGGCGGCCCCCGAAGCTCCGACCGACACCTTCCTCGGGATACCGGACCTCTGGGTCCTCGAGATCTCGGGCGCGGTGGCGGCCCTCCTGGTCGCCTTCGCCCTCGGGACGTGGACCCGAGCCCGTCGACCCCCGCGGAACTCCCCGTACGACGAGGCGGCCGGGGGCCCCGCCCCGGGACCCGTGCCCGAGACGCTCGCGCCACCCTCGGTCCCGGAGCCGAGGCCGGAGCTCACGGCGTCCCCGGCCGCCGAGGGCCCATCGAGCCGGGTCCCGGACGTCCCCATCGCTCGATCGCTCCCGAGCCCGGACGCTCTGCGACTGAGCGAACGGGTCGTGGTCCACCTCGCGAAGCTCGGGCGACTCGGACCCGACGAACTGGCGAGACCCGATCGGACCCAGGCCGGCATGGGAGAGGCGCTTCAGGTCGGTCAGAACTCCTTGACCAACGTGCTACGACGCCTCGAGGCGGCCGACGTCCTCTGGCATGAGGTCCGACACGTCGAAGGCCGACCCCGGCGTCTGAAGGTCTATGGCCTGACCGCTCGGGGCGAGGCACTCGGGAAGGAGCTGAGGGCCCGGTCCTCCCGTACCTTCCGCTGAGCTCAGGGCCCCGGGCGATCCGCCGGGGGCCCGCCGGTTCGACCGCCGCCCCTCCGGTGACGGGGGGCCGGACCGAGCTCCCCGGCCGGCCTCTACGGGATCGGCGCCCCAGCCGACGGAGAAGCGACCATCGCCGGCGGGCGTCGCCGCAGCCAGCCCGCCAACGCGAGCGCCCCCAGGACCGCGGCCGCTCCCGCGAGGGCCCACTCGACGGAGGTCGAGGCGCTCGAGGGGGACGTCTCCGGGGAGCCGTTGGCGGGTGGGGCCCCCACGGTCTCGAAGGCGAACTGGACCGGGTACGCCAGTGGCACCCCGGCGGCGGAGCGGGCGCTCGAGTTGATCGTCACGACGTAGAGCTGACCCGCGGCGAGGGGTTCGACTCCGTCCGGACCGGAGGAGACGCCGATGGGCTGCCAGACGATCGTCGTGGCGGTCGTGCGCACGTTCGCCTCCGCCGGAGTGGGAACGACGGAGAACGCGGCGACCAGGGACGTCTGGTTCATCGGGACGCTGAACGTGACTTCGACGCTCGCGTTGCGCGCGACGGACTCGCTGCCGTCCGCAGGGAGCTCGGAGACGACCGTGGGTATCCGCGAAGCCGCCGGAGGGCCCGTCTGGAAATGGAGGAGGAAGACGCCGTGCATGACGACGGCCGACTGCGTCTCCGCCAGATCGCCTACGACGATCGTGATCGCGGTGTTGCTCGGCAGAGAAGCGATGGCGAGGGAGAGCGTCTGGTTGTCGTCGCTCCAGCTCGGAAAGAACGGCTCGGCGGGTTCGGAGTACACCGCGGCGAGGGTGGTGAACGGCAACATCGGCTGGGCGAACTGGATCACCACCGCTCCGAGGGCGGTCGAGACGTTCGAGCTGTCGTTCGCGGGCTCCGTGGAGAGGATGAGGGGGCTGACCTCGAGCGTCACCGCGGTCGGCTCGGAGGGCCCCGCGATCTGCGAGCTGCCGTAGAGGTCGCCCCGCCACCCCTCGAGCACCTCGTCGAGCGGCGTGATGCCGGTCGCGAAGATCAGCTCACCGAGAGCGGTCAGATTCGCCACTCCGGAGCCGTTCGAAATGGCATAGCCGTTCTCGTAGGCGGAGGGGTCGTCGGTGTGGCCTTCTACCGTGGCGTTGGCCAGCGGTCCGGACGCCCCGGTCACCGTGACCGACAGCGTCCCTAGGACCAAGATCTCCCCTTCGGAGAGGACGACGTAGGAGGTCTCCGAGCCGAGGGCGACGTTCTCCGCGTCGATCACACTGGTACCGGCCGCGAGCACGGGAATCGGGGCCGGCGGGTCGAAGGAATCGTTCGTGAGTTGAGTGACCCCCGCGGTGGCGACCAGCTCGGCGTGGAAGGTGGAATTCTCGATGCGGAGCAGACCGGTCCCCTGGTTCCCGTAGTACCCGCCGTCACCGGTCAGATTGCATTGGATGAGCGTCCCATTGGCCGCGTTGTACACCTGGGTCTCCCCGATCTGACTGTCGGTCACCGAGACGGTCCCGGCGAACGGGTAGACGTTCCAGGTGAACACCGTCGTGTTGCGCAGATGGATCGACTCATCGCCGGTCGTCAGGTCGAAGTGCGGGTTGAGCCCTTGGCGAAGGTCCGAGAGATTGACCGACCCCTCGAGGTTGAGCGCGATCGCGACGTTCGGAGAGTTCTCGAGTGTCAGGTTCGAGCCTTGCCACGGCATGACGGCGAACAGCTGCACGTAACACGTGTTGAGGGCGACGTGGTACGCGACCTCCGTGGTCGCCGTGTGTCCGGGGAAGGTGAAGTTCTGCCACGAGTCCAGTCCCGGCAACGTCAGGTTCGAGGAGGCGCCGCCCCGGAGGTTCAGCCAGAGATTGAACCCCGCGGTGTCCACGGCGGTGAACCGGGCGGTCGAGGGTACCTCGTCGGTGTCGTAGAGCAGCACGTCGGAATGGTAGCCCGACGCGACGATCCATTCGGTCGCGTTCTGGAGGAGATCGGTGACGACCCAACCGACCGGGTAGCAAAACATCGAGTCGACGACGGTGAGGTTCGTGCTCTGCTCGTAGAGCATCCCCCACGCGTAGCCGTTCGAGGTCACCGTGGCGTTCTCGAGCGCGAAGCCGGAAGTGCCGAGCGCGAGCAGCGAGTACTCGACGTTGTAGCTCAGGTCGATGTCCAGGTCCGAGCCGTTGACGAAGAACAGGGCGTTGTCGGCGAGGGCCACGTTCCCCTCCACCGTGAGGGTCACCGGTCCGCTGGCATTGTGCACGTAGAGGATCGCATCTCCGGAGAGCGAGATGTTCCCGAGCGTCGTGTTGACCGCGACCACCATCGACTCGTTCCCGGTGAGGACGATGTCCGGCGGGGCCGCCGACGACCTTGGGACGGCCCGCAGGTCCGTCAACTCGGGGGTAGCGAGCCTAGGGCGGCCCGCCGGGGCGGCCCGCGGAATCCCCGGGTTCGACCCCTTTGTCGGGTC
>JASHVI010000244.1 GCA_030039525.1 Thermoplasmata archaeon | reverse complement strand
GAGGGCGCCGTGTTCACGGACTTCCACTTCGCGTTCGAGAGCTTCGGCCTGGTCTTCGCCGAGTGGGATGGCTAGACGATGGCGGGCTGGATCGGGCAGTCGGCGCGCCGCGGGATCCTCACGACGAGCTTCCCGGACACCGCCGCGACGCCGGAGGAGGCGCCGGAGCTGGGCCGGGCCCCCGAAGCGATCCCCGGTCCGACCGTCGACCTGTCGGCCGCCGAGAGGCTGTGCCCCACAAGCGCGATCGGACGGGACGAGATCGCCCAGGGCTCGTGCATCCGATGCGGACGGTGCGCCGCCGCGGGCCTCCGGTTCGTAGACCCGACGTTCGTGGCCGCTCGCCCGACCGACCTTCTCTGGCCGAAGGGGCGACCTCCCGCCGCGGTCCCGGGTCCGTCGGACTCGCCGTTTCGACGGTCCGTCCACGTGTTCCTGGTGGACGCGGGGAGCTGCAACGCCTGCAACCTCGAGGTCCTGGCGCTGGCCAATCCGTACTACGATAGCCAGCGGCTCGGGATCTTCCTGACCAACTCGCCGCGGCACGCGGACGTCCTGCTCGTCGTGGGGATCCCGACGCAGGGC
Source organism: Thermoplasmata archaeon (assembly GCA_030039525.1). Lineage (GTDB taxonomy): Archaea > Thermoplasmatota > Thermoplasmata > Lutacidiplasmatales > UBA184 > Lutacidiplasma. Next base: position 6,683 of record JASHVI010000244.1, on the reverse strand, counting down.
CTTCTCGAGCCGCTGCGCCGCGCCTACGAGGCGCTCCCCTCGCCGAAGCTCGTCGTCGCGGTCGGCGCGTGCGCGCTGGACGGGGGCATCTTCCGAGGCGCCCCGAACACGAGCGCTCCCCTGGCCGGGCAGCTTCCGGTCGACGTGTTCGTTCCCGGGTGCCCGCCGACCCCCGTCGCGGTCCTCGCCGGGCTCCTCCGGGCCATGGGACGCGGCGTGCCCGAGCGGAGGAGCCCGTGATCGGGGCGGCGACCGCCTTTCTGGTCAGCGCCCTGGCGGTCCTGTTCGCGGCCGGGCCGGTCGCGGCGATCTCCCGACGGGCCTCGTACCTCCTCTCGCTCGCGGGGGCGCTCCTGCTCATCGCCGCCGCGTCGTGCGTGCTCGGGTTCGGCAGCGGCGCCCCGCTGCGCTGGCCCTCGCCGATCGGCGGCACCGAGGGCATCGGGCTCGACGGGCTGTCGGCCTACTTCGCGCTCATCGCGGGGGTCGTGTGGACCGCCACGGCCGCGTACTCGCTCGGCTACGACCGCGACTACTCCCGGACCCTCGCCGCGTCGTTCGCGGTGACGCTGGCCTCCATCGCCCTCCTGATCGCGGCCCAGGACGCCGTCCTCTTCCTGATCGGCTGGGAAGGGATGACGATCGCCTCGTACGCGATGATCCTGCAGGCCCGCGGTCGGCCGTCGCGGGTCTTCTCGGCGGCGTTCATCTTCCTGGCCTTCGGCGAGGCGAGCACGCTGTTCGTCGTCCTCGCGCTCGCCGGGCTCCGATGGGCCTCCGGGACGTTCCAGTTCGTGCCGGTCGCGACCGGCGGGCTCCTCGCGTCGGGCGTCTTCGTCGCCGCGATGGTGGGCTTCGGGCTCAAGATGGGCGTGGCCCCGTTCCACATGAGCGAGTGGCTCCCGATCGCCCACTCCTCCGCCCCGTCGAACGCCTCGGCCGTCCTCAGCGCCACCCTCACGCTGGCCGGGGTCTACGGGCTCTTCCGGATCGTCTCGCTGCTCGGGCCGGGGCCGGCCTGGTGGGGCGCGGTCCTGCTCGCGATCGGCGCGATCTCCGCCCTGCTCGGCGCCATGTACGCCTCGGTGAGCGAGCACACCAAGGGACTGCCGGCGTACAGCACGATCGAGAACAACGGGCTCGTCCTCGTGGCGCTCGGGGTGGCGCTGACCGCCCGGGCCGAGGGCCTCCCCGTCCTCTTCGACTTCGCGCTCTTCGCCGCCCTCTTCCAGGTCTTCGCCCACGCGACGGCGAAGGCCGCGCTCTTCCTCTACGCCGGGTACGTGGACCGGACCGCGGGCACGTTCGACCTGAACGCCATCGAGGGACGCGCGAAGGACGCCGGCGGCCCGGCCTTCCCCGGATCGATCGCGGCGGCGCTCAGCCTCGCGGCCGCGCCGCCGCTCGCGGGGTTCGTCAGCGAGTGGATGATCCTCGAGTGCCTCTTCCAGTCGTACCGCTTCCCCGATCCGACCCTCCGGTTCCTCGCCCTCGTCGCCGGCGCCGCCGTCGCCCTGGCGGCCGGGCTCATGCTCGTGGCGATGGTCAAGTTCCTCGGCTTCGCGCAGCTCTGGAACCCGACCGAAGCCCCCGCCCAACGCCGCGCGCGCCCCCTCGGCGCCGCGGTCCTCGGCCTCGCGGGCGTGGTCGGAGGCCTCGGCGTCGGGGCGCCGTGGATCCTCCGGCTGGCGGGCGCGCCGGCGAACGCCTTCAGCGCGAGCCGGCTCGCCGTGCCCGTCTCGGGAGCCGCCAACCTCGACCTTCCGGCGGGCTGGTCGATCCTCTCGGGGGCCCCGTTCGGGATCCTCTCCCCGCCCGGCATCCCCCTCGCGCTCGCGATCGGGTCGCTGGCCGCCCTCGGGTACTTCGCCCTCGGCGGGAGGGGGAGCTGGCGTCGGGCCTCCCCCTGGATGGCCGGGAACCCGACGGTCCCGCCGGAGACGTACACGGCCTTCGGCTTCAGCACGGGGCTCCGGGTGATGCTGAGCGGGCTCTTCCGGACGCGCGAGGTCCGCAGCGAGTCCGGGCCCTCGACCCTGGCCTCGGTGCAGACCCCGGAGAGCTACGACGTGGAGCTCGAGGTCCTGGACGTGTTCAAGATCTTCTACGATAAGCTCCGCAGCGGGACCCTCGCGCTCGCGGGGTGGCTGAAGGGCGCGCTCATGCCCGGACGCGTCGGCCAGTACGTGGCCTACCTGCTCGTGACGGCGCTGGTCGTGATCGTCTACGTCGTCGCCGCGTACTCGCCGGGGCCCTCGGGCTGATCCCCATGCGCCGAACGAACCGCCGCCCCTACGGACCGAGGGCCCGTCCGCGACGCCTCTGGGTCTACGTGGAGGACGAAGCCCGCTGGGTCCCGCCCCTGACCCGCGCCGCCCGCACGTTCGGCCAGCGGATCCTCTCGGTCGACCCGTCGTCGGCCTCGCCCGGGCCGTGGGAGGAGTACCCGGAGCGCCTGCTCGATCTCGTCCGCGAGCGCCTGCGCGCCGCACGGACCGATTGGTCCCAGGTCCGTGGGGTGATCCTCGACATCTACTACCCCGCCTCCCCGGAGATGCCCGCCCGGGCCCTCGCCCGGCACGGCCGGTTCGTCCCCGGGGGGATCCTCCTCGCCCGCGACCTGGCTCCGGTCCTTCCGAAGGGGACTCCCATCGTCTTCTACAGCAGCAAGGCGCACGAGGAACTGAGGCCGCGCGCGCTCCATCGACTGTTGAAGGCGCCGGGTCGGTACTACCTCCTGAAGCTCCGAGGGGGCGCGGAGGCCGCGGCGCGCTGGCTGGCGATCCTCGACCGCTCGCGGCGGGACGGCCCCCGAGCCGCGCCGGGACCGGCGGTCAGTGCACGACCATCACGGGAACCTCGGCACCGCCGATGACCCCGGAAGAGACCGAGCCCAGGATCAGCTTCGCCGCCCCGGTCCGCCCTCGGGTCCCGACGACGATCGCGCCCGCCCGGGAGTCCCGCGCCACGTCCAGGAGCAGTCGAACCGGGTCCCCGTCGCGCAGGACGGAGCGGGTGGCGACGCCGAGCCGGCTCACCTGGGCCGCGATGTCTCCCAGAACCAGAGCGTCCACGCGGGCCCTCGACTCGAGCTCCTCCTCCGTCACCGGCTCCGCCACCTCGGCCGACGACTGGAGCGCGTGCACGATGATCACCTCCGATCCGAGGGCCCCGGCGATCTCCGCGGCGTATCTCGCCGCCCGGACGCTCGCGGGAGAACCGTCGTAGCCGACGACGAGAGGCCGACCCTGGAGCGCACGAGCCTCGGACCTGGCCTCCGTCATTCGGGAGCTCCTCCGGGCAGGTAGCGCTCCGTCGGGTCCGACGCCGGCGGGGGCACGGGGGTGTTCGGCACCTTCCCCGAGCGCTGGGAGGTCCGGATGACGGCCTCCAGGACCCGTACGCGGCGCGCCAGCCAGGTGTTGTCGACAAAGTACTCCGCCGCCTGGAAGTGATCCCGACTGCTCCGGAGCTCGCACTCGCTCAGCTCGCGGGCCAGCTCGAGGACGCGCCGGGAGAGGTCGCCCTCGTCGGACGGCCGGGGACGCTTCGTGAGCTCCGGAAGCACCGGAAGCACCGAGAGCAGCCACGACTCGAGGCCCTTCGGCCCCGCCCGCTCGAGGTCGAGGTACGGGCGCAGCGCGTCGGTCAACCGGTCCGAGGGGGTCCAGCTACCGCTTCGTTCGTCGCTCGTCTCGGCCCTCGTCGCCCCGCCCATCGACCGTCGCCTCCTGGGGCGCGGTTCCCGCGGTAGAGGCCATCAGCCCGCGCCGGGCGGTTCGGGGGAGCCTCATCCCCCTCGTACGCGAAAGCGCGGGCCGGGACTTAAGGCCCATCTTCCGGCCTCGGTTCGGCGCCGACGCGAGAGCGGGACCCGCCGAGCCTCGGGCCCCTCCCCGGAACGGAGCACTTAGAGCGGCCGGAATCGACGGGCCCGCCGTCCGTTGGTTGAACTGCGATGGGCCGCTCTGGGGAGATCACGGAGCGATCCGGTCCGAACATGACGGCTGCAGGAAGCGCCACCGAACCCCCCGCGCTCGAGCCCGACCCGAAGTACGCCCGACTTCCCGCGGACGCATTGGTCGAGGCCACGGCCGATCGCCTCCGATCGCGCGGGATCGAGGTGGTCGTCGTCGAGAGCCTCGACGCGGCGCGTCGGGAGGTGCTCTCCCGGATTCCCCCCGGCAGCGAGGTCTTCGACGGCGCCTCCCGGACGCTCGAAGAGGCGGGGATCGTGCGGGCGCTCACCGAGACTCCCGGCCTCCGCCGAATGAAGACCCGGCTCTACGCGATGGACCGAAAGACCCAGGCCCGGGAGATCTGCCGGGTCTCCCAGGCCCCCGAGGTGGCCGTCGGGAGCGTCCACGCCATCACGGAAGATGGCGTGGTCCTCGTGGCCTCCGCGACCGGCAACCAGCTCGGCCCGTACTGCTACGGGGCGGGCCGCGTGATCTGGGTCGCCGGAACCCAGAAGATCGTCGCGACGCTCGAGGATGGGTTCGATCGGATCGAGAAGTACTCGTACCCCCTCGAGGATGCGCGGGCTCGCGTCGCCTACAAGTCCCCCAGCGTGATCTCCCAGACCCTCGTCTTCCGCTACGAGTACCGCCCGGGCCGCACCACGATGGTGCTCGTCCGGCAGAACGTGGGGTTCTGACCGGAGCGAACGGAGGGGGAGGGCAGGATGCCGGAGCCGAAGTCGCCGTCCGGCTCGATCACGGGAACGGAGCCCCCCGGCGACCCGCGCCCGGCGCTCTCGCAGTTCTACCGGGCGTTCAACGAGGGCGACCTGAGCCTGATGGAAGAGAACTGGGAACACTCGGACGACGTCAGTGCGATCCCTCCGATCGGCGAGCCGCGATTCGGCTGGGCGACCCTTCGCGCGGGCTACGCGAGAGGGTTCGCGGACTCCCCCCCGCTGCGGACCGAGTTCTTCGACTTCGCCCTCTTCGAGTGCGGGGAGATTCTCGTGGCCGTGGGCCGGGAGAGGGAGCAGCCCAGTCCGGAGCGCCCGACGCCCTCCCTCGGTGCCCGAACGACCAACATCTTCCACCGGGCGACCGATGGGCGCTGGAGGCTGCTCCACCACCACGTCTCGATCGACGACCCCCAGCAGCTGGCGGCGGTCGCCGCCCGGCTGCGATGACCGGCGCTCGGGCTCGCAGGCTACGTCGCTCGACCGGAGTTCCGGCGCCCCACCGACCTCGGCGCCTCCCAACGGGCGATCTGGTCGGCGACCCAGCCGCGAACGCGATCGGCGGCGAACCCCCGCGCGCGTTCGAACCCGGCCTCGGCCTCGCGGACCTGCGCGGTCGCCCCGACCCGCCGCTCGACCTCGGCCACGGCGGGCACGCTCGCCGCGCTGCAGACGTAGAACGCCGACGGGGGGTGGTCGTTGTAGCGGACGAGGACCCCCTCCGGGACCAACGCCTCTAGGGTCTGCGAGGAGAGCGGAGCCCGAAAGAAGACGCTGAGCCCAAAGATCACCGAACCTCGGAACTTGGCGTAGTCCACGTGCGGAACGATCTGCAGGACCCGGTGCTCCAGGAGGCTCCGCCGGCGCGTTCGGACGCGTTTCGGTGACTGACCGCATCGGCGGGCCAGCGCCTCCGCGGGGGCCCGGGGGTCCTCGAGGAGCGCCTGGACCAGCCTCCAGTCGGGCCGAGAGAGCACGGTGGGCCGAGCCGGGGCGAGGTCGTCGTCCGACGGGCCGAACCGCGTGACGGCGCCGCCGACCCCGAAGATCTCGTCGAGCGCCCTCAGGGGGCCGCGCACGCCCTCGGCGCGATAGGCAAAGACCGACCAGGATCGATCGTGCCACTCGACCGCGACGACGACGTCGTCGACGGCGAGGACCGACGAGAGATCCGGCGTGACCCGCGACGCCGGGTACCTCCAGAGCTCCCGGGCCCGCCCGAGCGCCGGTGCGCCGGGAAGGAGCTGGAATCCTCGGAGAACGCCCTGATCCTGGAGGCGCGCGACGCGGCCGCGGACCGACGAAGCCGCCAGGCCGATCCGCCGACCGAGCGTCGCATAGCTCGCCAGCGGCTCGCGCACCAGCTCGGCGAGGAGGTGGAAGTCGCGATCGTCCATCCGCGAGGCCTCGAATTCCGCACGGGGTATCAAGAGGTCGTGACCCGGGGCGCGGTTGGGTCGGAGCCGGCCCCGCCACGCACCGATGAAGACCGCCGGAAGGGGCCGGCGGCGTGCCCCTCCGACCCGTCGCCGCTCGCTCCCGGTCGCCGCCCGGCCTCGACCCCCCCTCCGAAGGTCGGACCGCCCGGTCGAGGCCGCGGACATCCTATCCAGGGTCCCGTATGCGGTATACGATCTGCGAATGAGCGCGGCCACCACCGTGAGGGTCTCGCGGGACACCCTCGCGGAGATCAAGCGGTTCCAGCGTGCGTTACGGACCGCGACGGCCGACGAAACGATCCGTACCGTGCTCAAGATGCAGCGCGCCGCGGTCATCGGCCGCCTCGCCGGGAGCCTGCGCGGACGGGTGACCCGATTTACGGAGGCGGACCGGCGTGACCGGGATCATTGACTCGTGCGCTTGGATCGAGCTCCTCGGGGGCACTTCGCTCGCACCCTCGGTCCGACGGGAGCTCGCCACGGCGGACGGGGTGGCCACGCCGGACCGGGTCGTCGCGGAGGTGGCCCGGAAACTTGCCCGCGACGCG
>JASHVI010000243.1 GCA_030039525.1 Thermoplasmata archaeon | reverse complement strand
ATGTCGTCCTCGATCCGGACCCCGCCCTTCCCGGGGAGGTAGATGCCGGGCTCGACCGTGAGCGCCATCCCCTCGGCGAGCGGCTCCGCGTTCAGCGGGTTCATGCTGAAGCCGTCGTGGACGGCGAGGCCGATCGAGTGGCCGAGCCCGTGCGTGAAGCGGCCCTTGAAGGGGCTGGCCTCGATCACCGCGGCCGCGGCGCCGTGCACGGTCTTCGCCGGCACCCCGGGGTGGATCGCCGCGAGCGCGGCCTCCTGGGCGGCGAAGACGGTCTCGTGGGCCTTGCGGAGCTCCGCGTCGCCCCGGCCGAACCGGAACGAGCGCGTGATGTCCGAGGCGTACCGCTGGAAGTAGGAGCCGAAGTCGCAGACGATGGAGACCCCGGCCTTCAGCGGACGACCCTGCGGGGAGTAGTGCGGCTCGGCGCTCTTCTCGTCGAAGGCGACGATCGTCGAGAAGCTCGCGCCGCCGCCGCCGTGCTGCATCATCCGGTACTCCATCTGGGCCGCCAGGTCGAGCTCGCTCATGCCGGCCTTCAGCATTCCGGGGATCTCCTTCCCGACGGCGGAGGCGACCGCCGCGGCCCGCCCGAGGCGCTCCAGCTCACCTTCGTCCTTCACCATGCGGACCTTCCGGATGGTCTCGCTCGCGTCGGTGAGCTTCGCCTTCGGGATCGCCTTCTGCACCGCGAGGAAGCTCTCGTGGGTCAGCTCCCGGAAGTTCATGGCGACGGGGCCGCCGGCCGGGACGAGCTTCGCGAGGAGCGCGTCGCGCTCGGCGCTGGTCTTCGGCACGTGGATCTCGACGTGCGGGTCGCGCCGCGCCGCTTGGTGCGCGCTCTCCTCTTCGAGCGGCGAGGAGAAGACGTGGAGCTGCCCATCGGGCAGTCCGACAGCGAGGGAGCCCTCGAAGAGCCCGCTCGGCACGTCGAAGAGGTAGAAGAAGCTCCGATCGAGATGGGGGTCGACGGAGTTCGCGAGGACGATCGCCTCGGCCGGCGTTTCGAGACCCTGGAAGATCCGCTTCAGCCGTTCCTTCATGACGGCGGCGGGACGGGGACGGGGGCTTCAAGGTTTGCGGCGTTCCGCAGGTCGCGCCAGGAGAGCATCGGCCGGCGCGCGGCCTCGAGCTCGTCGACCCGGGCGACGGCCAGCGAGTGCGGGGCACTCTTCAGCGCCTCCGGCGTGTCGGTCACCGCGCGCCGGAACGCCTCGACGAACCCGTCGAGCTCCCGTCGGCTCTCGGTCTCGGGGAACTCGATCATGAGCGCCTCCTCCACGAGCGACGGGAAGTAGATCGTCGGGGCGTGGACCCCCTCGTCGAGCAGCCGCTTCGCGAGGTCCAGCGTCCGGACCCCCCGGGCCTTCAGGGGCGCCCCGGAAAGGAGGAACTCGTGCTTCACGAGCGGCCGGAACGGTCCCGGGAGGGACTCCCTGAGCTTCTTCGCCAGGTAGTTCGAGTTGAGCACCGCGCGGCGCGAGATCCGCTTCAGTCCCTCCTCGCCGTGGGAGAGGAGGAAGACGTAGGCCCTCAGGTCGAGGCCGAAGTTGCCGTAGGCCGACTTGATCTTCCCGATCGACTTCGGCCGATCGTAGTCGAGGCGGAACCTCCGGCCGGTCTTGACGACCCGCGGGACCGGGAGGTACGGGGCGAGCCGCTCCGAGGCGGCGAGGACGCCGGCGCCGGGGCCGCCGCCTCCGTGGGGCGTGGCGAAGGTCTTGTGCAGGTTGAGGTGGGCGACGTCGAAGCCCATCTTCCCCGGGTGGGTCACGCCGAGGATCGCGTTCAGGTTCGCGCCGTCGTAGTAGAGGAGGCCGCCCGCCGCGTGGACGGTCTTCTGGATCTCGACGATCTCGCTCTCGAAGAGCCCGGCGGTGTTCGGGTTGGTGAGCATGAGCGCGGCCGTGCGCTCGCCGACGGCCTCCTTCAGCCGGTCGAGATCCACGCAGCCGTCCTTCGAGGGGATCTCGCGCGCGACGAAGCCGGCCATCGCCGCCGACGCGGGGTTCGTCCCGTGGGCCGTGTCCGGTAGGATCACCTCGCGGCGCCGCTCGAGCTCGCCCTTGTCCCGGAAGTACTCCTGCACCATCCGGAGCGCGGCGTACTCCCCGTGCGCGCCGGCGGCGGGCTGCAGCGAGACCTCCGGGAACCCTGTCACCCTCGACAGGCCCCGCTCGAGCCGCCAGAGCAGCTCGAGGGCCCCCTGGACGGTCTCCTCCGGCTGGCCCGGGTGGAGCTCCTGCGCCTCGCGCCGGCGGGCGAGGAGCTCGGAGACCTTCGGATTGTACTTCATCGTGCACGAGCCGAGCGGGTAGGGCATCGTGTCGATCCCGAAGTTCATCTGTGAGAGCCGGGTATAATGGCGAACGACCTCGAGCTCGCCGAGCTCGGGCCACCGGAGCGGCTCGCGGCGCCTCAACCGTTCCGGGATCCGGGCGATCCCCGGTTCGGGCTCCGAGGTCGAGGGGGACCCCCCGAGCTCCCAGATCGGGGGCTCCTCGTAGCGGGCCTGTCGGAACGTCATACCGCAGCCCCCCCGCCGGCCAGCAACGAACGCGCGGCCCGGACGTACCGGGCGCGAGCCCTTCCCTGGCCGCGGGCCGTAGCCGCCGCGCGCACCATCGAACGGAACGGATCGCTCGGGCCCGGGGACCGGGGGTCCGACAGCGGGACGCCGCCCAGGACCTTGCGGCGCGCGAGCTCCCTCAGGAAATCGACCCCCGAGTGGCCGGCGACCTCCAGGGTGAAGTCCGAGAGGTAGGGCGCCGAGAACCGGGGCGCGGTGATCCCGGGGACCTTCGAGAGATCCCGCACCAGCGCCTCGGCCTCCTCGGCGAGGTCGGCCTGGAGGCTCCGTAGGCCGCTCGGGCCCACGAGGCTCGCGTAGACCACGAACGCGAGCGCCAGCAGCGACTGGTTCGTGCAGATGTTCGAGGTCGCCCGGGAGCGCCGGATGTGCTGCTCGCGGGTCTGCAGCGTGAGCGTGTAGGCGCGGCGTCCCTCGGCGTCGTGCGTCGCGCCGACGATCCGGCCGGGGGCGTAGCGAAGGTGCTCCTTTCGACAGGCGAACAGGCCGAGGGGCGGCCCGCCGAACGATGGGGCCGCCCCGAAGCCCTGCCCCTCGCCCACGACGATATCGGCGCCCCACGCGCCCGGGGGCTCGAGGACGCTCAGCGCCAGCGGGTCCGCGAGCGCGACGAGCGGGATGGCTCCGAGGAGGGCGCGCAGCTCCAGCCAGCCCTCATCGAGGTGGCCGAAGCCGTTCGGGACCTCGACGAGACACCCGAAGACGTCGCCGGAGGCGAGGGCGGCCTTCACCGCCGCCAGCTCGAGGCCCCCGGTGGCGCCGTCGAACGGGATCTCCTCGATCCGGATCGGATGGCCGGCGGCGTAGTTCGCGAGGACGCTGCGCTCTTCCCACGAGAGGCTCGCGGGGACCAGGAAGCGGTTCCCCTCATGGATCCGTCGGCTCAGGAGGAGCGCCTCCCCCGCCGCGGTGGCGCCGTCGTAGAGCGATGCGTTCGCCGCGTCGAGCCCCGTGAGCTCCACCCAGAGGCTCTGGAACTCGAAGAGGGCCTGCAGCATCCCCTGGCTCGCCTCCGGCTGGTACGGGGTGTACGAGGTGTAGAACTCGCTCCGGGAGAGGATCGCGTCCACGGCGGCGGGGATCGGACGCACGGCGACCCGGCCTCCTAGGAAGTTAGCGAACCCGGAATAGGGGCGGTTGCGGGCGAGGATCTTGTCGACCGCCTCGATGGCCTGCGGCTCCTCGAGTCCCCGGGCGAGCCCCAGTCGCCCGACGCGGACCGATCGAGGGACGTCCGCGAAGAGTTCCTCCGTGTCGGAGAGCCCGAGGGCCTTCAGGAGCTCTCCCTCGGTCTCCGCGGAGTCCGGGATCCAGCGCACCACCCGACGACCTCGGGGGCCGTCCGACACGGACGGAGATAAATCGATTCCACCGGCCCGGGGGCCGGCGGCCTCGCTCCGCGAAAGATATTAGCGGAACGACGCGGCTCGGCCTCGGGCGCCTCCCGAGGCTCCCACACCGAGCGGTCGATCGTGCGGGTCCTCATCACCGGCGGCTCGGGGTTCCTCGGCACCCATCTGGCGGAGCGGCTGGAGCGCTCCGGTCACGAGGTGACCCGGACCTACCTGATCGATCCGGACCCGTACCTTCTCGGCCGCGGCAACGGCGGACCCATGGTCCACTTGGACATCCGCGACGAGGCCGAGGTCTCGAAGGTCCTCGAGGCGACCCGACCGGAGATCCTCTACCACCTCGGGGCGCAGCCGTACGTCCGGCCGTCGTGGGAAGACCCCTCCGGGACGTTCCGCGCCAACCTAGCGGGCACGGTCCACCTCCTCGAGTGGCTCCGGCAGCACTCGGAGCGCACCCGGTTCGCCTTCGCGAGCAGCAGCGCGGCCTACGGGCCGACCGACCGCCAGCCGATGTCGGAGGAGCTCCCGCTCCGGCCGGTGAGCCCGTACGGTGCGAGCAAGGCGGCCGCCGACCTGATCTGCTACACGTACACCGCGAGCTACGGGGTCCCGACCTTCCGGCTGAGGATCTTCGCGACCACCGGCCCCGGAAAGAGCGGCGACGCACCGAACGACTTCGCCCAGCAGATCGCCCGGGCCGAGCGGAGCGGCGCGGCCGCCGTGCTGAAGGTCGGCGATCTCACGACCCGCCGGGACTTCAGCGACGTCCGCGACGCGGTGCGGGCGATGGAGCTCGTGGTCGAGCGGGGCATCCCGGGCGAAGCGTACAACCTGGGCTCCGGCATCACCCGGACGATGCGCTCGGTCGTCGACGGGCTCGTGGAGCTCGCCAAGGTACCGATCACCGTGGAGACGGAGCCGGGCCGCATGCGCCGGGTCGACGAGACGGTGCTGCAGGCCGACACCTCCCGCGTTCGGGCCCTCGGCTGGGCCCCGGAGGTCCCGTGGGACGTGACCCTCCGGTCGCTCCTGGACCACTGGCGCGGGCACCCGGCGTAGCCCGCTCCGGCCGGGGCAATCTTTCGTACTCGCGTCGTCCCCCCCCCGGCGATGCCGCGGAGCGCCGCCTCCGGCCGGCCGCCCCGGGGCCGGGAGGACCGGGGGGCGGCCCGGTCGCCGCACGGCCGCCCCATCGCCTCCGCCATCCTCGACGCCGCCTTCCACCGGGCCCATCGGGCCTCGCCGCACGGAGCCAAGGGCTCCGACCGGAACCGCCGGCGGGCGCTCCTGAAGATCGTCCGATCCTCCGCCGTCGTGCGACGGCAGCTGAGGCTGCGCTCCGCCCCCCTCACCGACGAGAAGCTCACCGAGTTCCAGCGTCGGCTCGTGGATCGCGCCTTCGGGGTGGGGGCCCGGGCCCGCGCCCTCCGGCGCCTCAAGACCGCCGAGCGTCGTATCGAGGGGCTCTCCCGGGAGGCGGAGCGGGAGCTCCACCGGGCCGAGGGCCCCGAGCGGATCGCCGCGCTCGTCCGCGCGCTCTACGGCCGGATCGCGAGCCACGTCCACGAGGTCGAGCCGGACCTCGAGGCCCTCGAGCGGGTCCGGCGGTACCTGAAGGAGCGCCCCACCCTGGATCCGGCGACGCCGACCGTCGTGGTCGCCGGTTTCCCGAACGTCGGGAAGTCCTCGCTGGTCGCCCGCCTCTCGACGGCCCGACCGAAGGTCGCCGACTATCCGTTCACGACGCTCGCGCTCGAGGTCGGGCACGCCGACCTCGGGTGGGACCGCTCGCAGATCCTCGATACCCCCGGGGTGCTCGGGCGCAAGAGCCGGAGGAATCCGGCGGAGGCCGAGGCGGAGGAGGCCGTCGAGCACGCCGCCACCGTCGTGCTCTTCGTCCTCGATCCCTCCGGCTCCTGCGGATACTCCCGGGAGGAGCAGGAGGAGCTCGCGCGTCGCTGGCACGCGGAGTACCCCGGAGTCCCGATCATCGAGGTCGAGACGAAGTCCGATATCGGGGTGAGCGGCTCGGGACGCCCGGCCGTCTCCGCGAAGACCGGCGAGGGCCTCGCCGACCTGAAGCAGCGGCTCGAGGCCGCGCTCCGGCGATTGCGACCGGCGACCGAGCTCCCCCCGCTGGAGCCGACGACCGTCGAGGAGGCTCCGGGCGGCGGGGCCGGGTAGTATTCATACTCCGTCGCTCCCCTCCGCGCCCGATGCCCTGGCGACCCACCGGGATCGCGGCGGCGACCGTGCCGGTGGGGACGAAGCGGGAGCTCCTGGTCGACGGGAGGTCGCTCGTGCTCGTCCACCTTCCGGACGGCTTCTTCGCGCTCGAGGGGACCTGCCCCCACCTCGGGGGGATCCTCGCCGACGGCACGATCGAGCGGGACCGACTGGTCTGTCCGGAGCACATGGCCGCCTACGACATCCGCACCGGCGAGGTCCGCGCCGACCCGGACGGGATCGAGCCCCCGGAGCGTGCGGTCCCGCCGCTGACCCGGTACCCCGTCCGCCCGGCGGGGAGCCTCTTGGAGATCGAGGTCTAAGGCTGCCCTACTCGAGCGCGATCCGCTCGCCGTTCTCGGGCATCCGGACGTCGACCTCTCCGGCGAGGGCGTCGCGCAGCAGCTCCCGCTGGTCCCCGTGCATGAGGACGACCGTCGAGCAGCCGGTCTTCCGCACGAAGTCGACGAGCTGGGAGTGGCCCGCGTGGGCGGAGAAGTCGAACTTGCGGATCTCGCACTCCGGCCGGACCGTGACCTCGTCGATCGTGAGCGTCCCTCGCTCCATCAGCTGGCGGCCGTTGGAGCCCTCCACCTGGAACCCGGTGAGGTAGATCGCGTTGCGCGGGTCCTCGTACATCTCCGAGACGTAGTAGAGGACCGGGCCCCCGTCGAGCATCCCGCCGGTGGTGACGATCACGTCGGCGTCGCGCATCGCCTCCCGGCGCATCGCGGGCTCCCGGACCACGTTCACCCCGTCGAGCGCCCGTCGGAACCGCTTCCCATCGGCGAGGTACTCCGGCGCGCTCCGGTAGATCTCGTTGACCTGGCGGGCCATCCCGTCGAGCCAGATCTCGAAGCCGCTGCTCGCGAGCGTCAGGAGGACCTCCTGGGCCCGGCCGACCGCGAAGGCCGGCACGATCGCGCGCCCGCCCCGCTCGACGACCTGGCGGATCCGGTCGCGGAACTCCCGCTCCGTCTCGGCCCGGTCCGGGTGCTCCCGACCGGCGTACGTCGACTCGACCACGAGCACGTCGCACGCCAGCGGCTCGGCGGCGGGCACGAGGTGCGTCGCGATCGTCTGGATGTCGCCGGTGAAGAGCACGTCGGAGCTGCCCCGATACCGGTACATCGTCGCGCCGGGGATGTGCCCGGCCGGCGTGAGGTCGACCTCGATCCCCTTCCACCGGAAGGTCTCGCGGCGCTCGACCGCCGTGAAGCGCTGGTGGAGGCCGCGGATGTCCTCCGGGGAGTAGGGCGGCAGGTAGCCCTCCATCCGGGCGACCTTCAGCGCGTCCTTGGTGAGCAGGTCGGTGACCGCGATGGTGACCGGCGTCGCCACGATCTCAGCGCGGCGGAGCCGGGAGAGCAGCGGGGTCATCCCGGAGTGGTCGAGGTGGGCGTGGGAGAGGAGGGCGACGTCGACGTTCATCGGCGCCGGCCGGGGGTACGACGGCGGGTCGGAGGGCGTGATCCCGTAGTCGAAGAGCAGCGTCCGGCCCTCGTCGCGCAGGACCAGCCCGAGCGAGCCGACCTCGGAGGCGCCCCCGAGGAACTGGAGTTCCATTCGCCGGCCGACCGACGACCCGTTCTTAAGGCTCGCGCGACGCCGGGGCGGGCCCATCGCTCGGCTCAAATCCGCGCCGCCGCTCGGAGCCCCGTGGACCGGAGCCCCGCGGGCGAGCTCGAGGTGCTCTTCCGGATCTGCGCCGCCGTCCACTCCGCGGTCCGCTTCGCCGCGACCTCGCCCCGCCGCGCGGAGGTCGTCGCCATGGGAGCCGACGGCTCGCCGACCGAGGCGCTCGACCGGGTCGCCGAGGCCCGCGTGCTGACCTGCCTCGAGGAGGAGCGCCTCGACTGGAACGTCCTGTCGGAGGAGGCGGGGCGGCTCGAGCGGGGGGGACGCCGCACCCTCGTCATCGACCCGATCGACGGGAGCCACAACGCCCTGAGGGGCCTCCCGATGTCCACCGTCTCCCTCGCCGTCGGCGACGCGACGCTCGCCAGCGTCGACGCGGGCGTCGTCCGGGACCTCTCGACCGGCTCGACGTTCTGGGGCCTCCGGGGGGGCGGGGCGTTCCGGGACGGCCACCGGATCCGGACCCGGCCCTGGGAGCCTCGGAGCGAGCTCTTCCTCCTCAACCTCGGCCGTCACGCGACCCCGCGGACGCTGGCGCTCTCCGGGCGCGGTCGGAGGGTCCGCTCCCTCGGCTGCGCGTCGCTGGAGATGGCCCTCGTCGCCACGGGGGCCGCCGACGCCTACCTCTTCGAGAACGAGCGCCCGGAGCGGAACCTGCGGATCACCGACATCGCCGCCGGCTACCGGATCGTCCGGGAGGCGGGCGGCTCCGTGACCGACGCCCTCGGGGCGCCGCTCGACGATTTCCCGCTCTCGCTCGGCGCGCACACGAGCGTGCTCGCCTGCGGCGACCCGAATTTCCCCGAGACCGCGCGCCGCGAGGGGTACCTGTGAGGATCGGCTTCGCGGCGAACCCGGGGAAGCCGGCCGGCGTGCGGCTCGCCCGGCGCGCGGTCGACCGCATCGGAGGGCGCGCGGAGGTCGTCCTCACCGACGAGATCGCGAAGGCCCTCGGCCAGGCCGGCGGGGTCCCGCTGGAGGAGCTGGAGGCGGACGTCCTCGTCGCCTTCGGGGGGGACGGGACCTTCCTCTACACGCTGCGCCGCACGGGGGTCCCGCTCCTGCCGGTCCACACCGGGACCGTCGGCTTCCTCGCCGAAGTCGACGGGGAGCGGGTCGAGTCGTTCGACGACGCCCTCGAGCGGGTCCTCGAGGGACGGTACTTCGTCGAGGACCGGATGAAGCTCGCCGCCGAGATCGAGGGGCGGCCGCTGCCCGACGCGGTCAACGAGCTCGTCGTGCACACGAGCCAGGTCGCGAAGATGCGGCCGTTCGAGATCGCGATCGAGGAGGAGCCGGTCGGGGAGGTCCGGGCCGACGGGGTGATCCTCGCGACGCCGACGGGCTCGACCTCGTACGCCCTCTCGGCCCTCGGGCCGATCCTCGACCCGTCGGTCGAGGCGATCGTCGTGGCGACTCTGGCACCGTTCCGCGTCACGCAGCGCGCGGTGGTCGTCGACCCCCTGAAGACCGTCTCGATCCGGCCGGCGGCGCCGGGGAAGGAGGCGGTGGTCGTCGTCGACGGGCAGTCGGACCACCCGCTCTCGGCCGGCGAGTGGGTCCGGGCCTACCGGTCCTCGCGGCGGGCCTCCTTCGTCCGCTTCGGCTCGCGGTTCTTCCATCGGCTGCGGGGGAAGCGGATCCTGCCCTGGCAGGACGGGACGCCGGCCGACCCGGGGGGGGATGCCGATCTTCCGCCCCCAGCGTAGGCAGAGGCGGCCGGACCTCCCGCTCGGGAGCGCCCCGACCGCGATCTCCCGGCGCTGCCTCGACTCGGCCCTCGCCTGCGCGCGCTCCGCCTTCCCGAACGAGTTCGGCGGGGTCCTGCGCTCCGAGGAGCCCGGGACGATCACCGACCTCCTGCTCCTCCCGGGGACCACGACGGGCCGACGCCACGCGAACTTTCGGCTCCAGATGATGCCGGTCGACCTCGGGGTCACCGGGACGGTGCACTCCCACCCCTCGGGGGCTCTGCACCCCTCCGAGGCCGACGTCTCCCTCTTCCGGCACTGGGGCCGGCGCCACATCATCCTCGGGGCACCGTTCGGTCCGGGGGCCTGGCGGGCGTACGACGGGAACGGCCGGGAGGCCCACCTCGACGTCGTCGGGCTCGCCTCCGCGGCCTCCGACGAGGGGGTCCGGACCTATCGCCCCCGCGGGGTCGGACGCGGCGGGGGGTCGCCGATCCCCGACGCCTTCCCGGACGACGAGGAGTAGCGGCGCTACTCCCGCATCGGGATCGTCGGCACCGGGAGCCGGTCCGGGTGGGCGAGCGGGTTGTCGAGGTTCGGGGTCGGCCGCTTCGGCTCGCTCCAGAGGCCGTGGCTCTTCGCCACCATCTCGAGGAAGCCGATGAAGCCCCTAAAGCCGGCCCGGTAGACGACCGACTTCGCGCCCTCCCCCTCGAAGAACTCCTTCAGGAGGCCCTTCGACTGGCGGAGGCCGTGGCTGAGGGCCCGCTTGAACAGCTCCTCCTGCACGGCGCTGACGCGGTCCCGGCTGAACCAGTCCTTCGTCTTGAGGTGCCCCAGCGGGACGAAGAACATCGGGACGAGGATGGCCTTGAAGTCCCAGAGGCTGTCGATGAGGTCGATGGTCTTGATGACGTCCTCCTCGGTCTCCTGGGGAAGTCCGACGATGAAGGTGCAGGCGGGGTAGACCCCGTTGTCGTTGAGGAGGCCGGCGGCCTGGACCACGAGCTCGGGCCATTGGCTCGCCTTGAACGGGGCCACCTTCCCGGGCATCGTCGAGGTGATCATGCGGGGACTCCCGGTCTCGACGCCGATCTCGACCCCCCACCAGGTCTGCTCCCCGGTGAGGAGGACGTCCCGGAGCTTCGGGAGCAGCCGCGGCTTCGTCATCAGCGAGGCGACGGCCACGTGGCTCCAGCCGACGTGCGCGTAGTGGCGCTTCGCCAGCTGCATGAGCTGGACGAGCTTCTCGTCCTTCGGCATGATGTTCGGCGAGCCGTAGAAGTAGACGTCGTCCGAGTGGAGGAGGCCCTTCTTGATCCCCGCCGCGGCGTTGATCTTGAGCTCGGCCTCGATCTTCTCGAGGGGATACCACCGCGTGGGGCGGGTCGTGACCGAGCAGAAGGAGCA
>JASHVI010000242.1 GCA_030039525.1 Thermoplasmata archaeon | reverse complement strand
GTCGATCGACCGCCGATCACCTCGACGAGCCGGTTGATCGCCGCCGGGTAGAAGAAGTGCAGACCGGCGAACCGCGCGGGCTCAGGGAACCCCTCCGAGAGCCCGGTCACGGAGAGGCTCGAGGTGTTCGTCGCGACGATCGCCTCCGGCGAGATCGCCGGGGCGACCTCGTCGAAGAGGCGGCGCTTCACCGCCTCCTCCTCGAAGACCGCCTCCACGATGAGCCGGGCGTCGCGCACGGCCGCGGCGGCGTCGGTCGTCAGCTCGATCCGTCCGAGGACCTCGGCCTTCTTCGCCTCGGTCGACTTTCCGCGGCGGATCGCGCCGTCCAGCGTCCTCTCGATCGAGGCGCGGCCGCGGGCGAGGATCTCGTCGTTCAGGTCCCGGAGCCGGACCCGGTAGCCCGCCGAGGCGAAGGCCTGGGCGATCCCCGCCCCCATGTTCCCCGCGCCCAGGACGCTCACCGGCTCGGGGGGAAGGATCGGACGCATCGGCTCGCCGCTCGCGCGGCGGCGGGCGAGCCGGGCACCCTTGATAAGAGCCGCGCCGACCCGCGCGCGCTCCGGTGGGAAGTCCGGGCGCGAAGGAGATAACGGCGCGCCGGTGGCGGCCGTCGGTGGCGACTTCCCGCTTCGGACCGGGAGTCCTCTCGGCGCAGGCCGCGGAGCGCGGCTTCGTCCGCCTCTTCGGCGGCTACACGGTCGGACTCGCCGGGGGGACGCTGCTCGTGAACGAGCGGTTGCCGTTCCCTCGGTTCAACTTCGTCCAGCTCGTGCGCGTCGCCGCGGAGCGGCAGAGCGGCTTCTTCGAGGCCGCGCTCGATCACTACTTCCAGCGCGGCCTCCGCCCCGAGTTCCGGGTCGCCCTGCCCGTGCCCTCGCACGTCGAGGAGGCGCTCGAGAAGCTCTCCTTCCGTCCGGTGGCACCCGAGGAGGAGTGGCTCGTCGCGGGGCCGGACCGGCCCCACCCGGTCCCCGCCGCCACCTCGGCCGGACCGGTGCCGGAGGAGCGCTGGGAGGAGCTCATCGACCTGTGGATCGGGGCGACGGGCCGGGCCGAGTTCCGCCGGTGTCTCGAGGTCGGCCGGAGCCGGCCGAACCCGGGGGAGCGGCTCGAGGTCTTCGGGACGCAATCGGTCGACGGCGCGCTCCGCTGCGTCGGCCTGCCGTACCGACGCGGTCCCTGCCTCGACCTGGAGGCCGTGATCACCCCGCCGAGCCGCCGCGGCGCCGGCGCCGCGACGGAGTGGGTGGTCGCCGCGCTCGCCTCGCCCCTGGCCCAGGGGGCGGCGCACGTGGCCCTCCGCTCCACGGAGCCCCGCCTCGCCGGGCGCCTCGCGCCCCTCGGCTTCGAGGTGGCGCTGCGGTGCCGCCGGTTCGAGCTCCCCGCGGACGCGGCCCTCGCGCTCCGGGCGCCCGCTCCGAGCTCGGGCCCGCGCTGGCGTCCGCCGCGGCTCGCCTAGCCCCGGCCCGCGGACCCGCCGGGGATCAGCTCGGCTGGCGCGCGAGCCACTCGGAGAGGGGCCGGAAGTACTCGAGGATCGCCGACCCGTCCATCCGGCGCTCCCCGGTGAGCGCCTCGAGCGCCTCCGGCCAGGGCCGACTCTGGCCCAGCTCGAGCATCTCGCGGAGGCGGCGGCCGGCCTCCGGCTGGCCGTAGACGCTGAACCGGTGGAGCGGTCCGGAGTGTCCGGCCGCCCGGGCGAGCCCGCGGTGGAACTGGAACTGGAGGAGGTGGGCGAGGAAGTAGCGCATGTACGGCACGTTCGCCGGCACGTGGTACTTCGCGCCCGGATCGAAGGCCTCCGGGGGACGCTCCCCCGGCGGCGCGATCCCCTGGTAGCGCGCCCGCAGCTCCCACCAGCTCCGGTTGTACTCCGACGGCCCGACCTCGCCGGAGAAGACCCGCCACCGCCAAAGGTCGATGAGCAGTCCGAACGGCAGGAAGACGACCTTCTCGAGGGCCCTTCGAAGGAGCAGGCCGAGGTCCCTCGACGGGTCGGGCGGGGAGGAGAGGAGCCCGATGCGCACGAGGTACTCCGGGGTGATTGAGAGCGCGACGGTGTCGCCGACGGCCTCGTGGAAGCCGTCGTGCGCCCCGTTCCGGTAGAGGAACGGCTGGTTCCGGTAGGCCCGCTGGTAGAAGTTGTGCCCGAGCTCGTGGTGGATGACGTGGAAGTCCTCCTCCTTGATCTCGATGCACATCTTGATCCGCAGGTCCTGGTCCGAGTCGAGGTCCCAGGCGCTGGCGTGGCAGACGACCTCCCGGTCGGCGGGCCGTCGGAACATCGAGCGCTCCCAGAAGCTCGCGGGCAGGGCCTCGAAGCCGAGGGAGGTGAAGAATCGCTCCGCGATCCGGACCATCTCGAGCTCGTCGACCTTCCGGCTCCGGAGGATCTCCGTGAGGTCGTAGCCGGGGGAGGCGTCCGGCGGCGCGAGCATCGGGAAGAGGTACTCCCAGGTCTGGGCCCACATGTTCCCGAAGAGGTGGGCGGGGAGCGGCCCCTTCGCGGGGACGACCGCGTCGCCGTAGGTCGCCCGAAGGCGACGCCGGGCGTACTCGTGGAGCTGGCGATAGAGCGGCTCGACCTGCCCCCAGAGCCGTTCGACCTCGCGGGCGAAGTCGGCCGGGTCGAGCTCGTAGTTGGAGCGCCACATCGC
>JASHVI010000241.1 GCA_030039525.1 Thermoplasmata archaeon | reverse complement strand
GAAGGATCGGAGCGGGCCCTCCAGGGCGGGGAACCAGTCGGACGTCGGAGAGCGCCGAGCGCGCGAGGAGCGCCGCATCCGGGAGCTTCCGCCCCCGGGGCATGAACCGACGAGGTTCCAGCCGAACGCCGGGCGGCGCCCGGCTCAAAGCCCCGAAGTAATGCTAGGGCCCTCGATGACTCGACGGAGGGGTCCGCGACCACCCGGCGAGTCATCGCTCGAACCCGGGGCCTACGGTACCTCCGCGGTCGGCCCTCCCGGAGCGCTCAAGCGAACCGGCTGCTCTGTCGAGCGGACCCCGTGGGCGCCAGGCTCGGCGATTGTCGATGACGCGTAGGCTCCGGCTCGCGCTGGCCACCTTCGTCGTCGGCTTCCTGATCGAGGGCGGCACGGAGCTGTACCAGTACGTGAGCTACGGACCGAACCACCCGGGACCGGTCGAACTCTACTACCTGGGACTCGCGACGACGGTCCTCGGGTTCTACTTCATGTACCGGGCCCGCCACGAGTGGACGAAGCCGCACCACCGGAACGTCCGTCGCGGCCACCAGCTGCTCTGGATCGCGCTCGGGATCTTCCTCGGCGCCGTGCTGGCAATCGCGATCCTGGGCTCCGCCACGAACGGGGGTCGAAGCGCCGCCACCCCGGCGGTGCTCGCATGGCCGGTCGGTGGGCTGGTCGCCCTCGCCTTCGGGAACTTCTTCCTCGGGCTGGCGCTCCTCGTCGACGGCCTCGCCGGTCCGGTCGGCCGGTCCTTCGCCTGGGCGGGCTTCCTATGGTCCTTGGGCGTCGCCGTGTTGACGGGCCTCCACGTCGGCGACCAGTTCTCGCAGCTGCTGCTCCAGTTCGTCTCCAATCCGCTCGGCCTAGTGGCTTCCTTCGGGCCAATCGCCTTCGTGATCGCGCCGCTGTTCGTCAGCTACTTTCTCTACTCGGCGGCCTATCTCGAGGCGTATCGTCGGCTCGCGAAGCACTCGGCGCGTCACGAACCAGCCCGCGCGGAGGCCGTCGAGGTTCCTCCGGCCGGCGGCGCCGATCCGGGCCGCTGATCAGGTGGCGACGCCCGCGCCCGCCCGGACCCCACGGGCGTAGGCCAGGATCGAGCGGTATCCGCGCTCCGCGAGCAGGACGGTCCCGATGACCGCCACCCCGACCAGGACCTCGATCGGACCCCCGACGGCGACGGAGGTCAGCCCCTGCACCATCCCGGTGTAGAACGCGAGCCCGACCGCCCCCAGGAGGATCACGACGAACGCGGTGGTGCCGGTCAGAAAGTCCGCGGCGACGAAGGCGAGCCCCCAACGCCAAACCGTCCGCACTGCCTTCTCTGTAGTCTCTATAGGTCTCCATTGCTATACAAAGACATGCGTTGGACTCGCACCCCGGGTCGGGGCTCGCAACGGACCGCCCCGCGGGTCGTGCGCCGTCCTGGGCCTCCTCGCGGAGCGGGACCATCGACCGGGAGAGACCCGGAGCGGGGCGCTCGGGAAGGGGGATAACTCTCCGGTCGGTGCGTCCCCCGGTTGGATGACCGCCGCCCCATCGACCTCCGTCTCGGATCCCGTCCCGGCCCCGCCGGTCGGCGCCCCGGCCTCCGGCGGGAGCGCCCCGCTCCCCGCCCCGCGGTCCGGCCCTCCGAGGCGCCGCGCCCCTCCGGCGCGCCCCCTGTGGCGTCGGAACCTCGGCCTCCTCGCCGTCCTCGCGGTCGTGATCGCCGTCGTCCTGGTCCTCGCGGCGCTCTACGCCGCCGGGGTCGGACCCTTCTCGCGGCCCTCCGCGTCGAGCCCCGCCGTCGTGTCGTCCGCTCCGACCTTCAAGGAGGCCGAAGGCACGGCGATCCAGACGGCCGCTTCCTACGGCGCCGGACCGTGGTCCGTCCAGTCCGCCGACACGCTCCCGATCATCCCGATCGCGACGCTCCAATCGACCAACCTGTCGGGCAGCGGGAGCTCGCCGGTCTCGGGGAGCCAAGGCTGCTCCGCGACCGCGGTGGCCAGCGCTCCGGCGGTCAGCGTCCCGGGGTTCTCCGGGAACGCGTCGAGCGGCGAGTCGCCGGGGTGGCTCTTCTTCCTGAACAACACGACCGGGGTGGAGCTGTACCTTGTCGTGGTCGGCACGGCCGGGTACGGCATCGAGCGGTGGACCGGCTGCGGCTCGAGCTTCGCCGTCCTCTTCGGGACGATTCCCTCCTCGGCGGTGGACAGCTCGGTGGCGGTCTCCGCGGGGCTCACCGACGGCGGCTACGCCTTCGAGCGCTCCCACCCCGGCGGCAACCTGACGGCGACCGCCACCGGGGAGACCGAGGACTTCGGCATCTCCATCGGCGGCTACTGGGTGGTGACCTACTCGACGTGCCCGGCGGTCGTCGCGCCGGATCCGAGCCTCACCTACTACTCCTTCAGCGTCTCCGTCGTGCTGACGAGCGGGCTGGCGGTCGGGACCCCGACGGCCGGAACCACCGACTGCTCCGACGTCTACGGCGCCGGCAGCACCAACATCCCGCCGGGCTCGGCCGGCGGCGGCGTCGCGATCGACACCGCGATCGGGCTCAACCTCACGGGCCAGGTCGCTCAGCCGGAGGACTACGTGCTCAACTGGACGGTCACGTCGGCCTCCTCAGGGCTCGTCTGGAACGACACGGCCTTCGAGGTCGACGAGGCGAACGGGACGGTGGTGAACGGGACCTACGGGGTCTCGGTCTACTCGACCACCGGGTGCCTGCTTGCGGAGGGCACTCCGGGGCTCGCCTACTACTCGGCTCCGTTCTTCGGCAACGTCTGCGAGGGGTCGACGGGAGGCTCCGAGCCGGTGACGGTGGGGGAGGTCGTCTCGATCCTCAGCGACGCGCCGGTCGTGGCGGCGGGGAACTACCTCTTGGTGAGCGGGTCGGGACCGTACAGCGGGAACTTCGAGCTGCCCCTCCCCTAGCCGCGAGGCGCGGCCCCTTGGACCGTCGCCGCCTCGGAATCGCGGCCGCGCGCCCCGGGTCGCGCCGGGGCTGGCTGGGTTATAACCGCCCGTCGAACGGCCCTCCATGGTGCGTTGGTCGCGCCCCGTGAGTCTTTTCGCCGTGAGCCTCGCCGTCCTCCTCCTCGCCCCCCTGCCGGCCGCCCTGGCGTCGGGGGCCGCGAGCCCCCCGCGCGCGGACGCGGGGGCCGTCGTGCCCTCCGCGTCGATCGCGACCTCCCCCGTCCCGGGGGGGCTCGCGCTCCTCCAGCGGACCCAGGCGGCGATGGCGACGTACCACATCCCGCAGGACCGGGTCCTCCTGCCGAACCTCAACACCGAGGCCCGGGCGGTCAACGGCACGATCGCGCCCCTCTACCAGGCCGCGCCGGCCCCGATGGGGCTCGGCGACTTCGGCCTCCAGGAGCTCCACGGGCGTAACGTCGGGACGATCAGCTACACGAACTCGGTCGAGGCCGTGGTCCACTTCAACTCGGTCTCGCCGTTCTACGTCGAGTCGACCTCGCCGGACTACTTCACGGTCCAGCTGAACACCGTCGGCGTGCACATCGACGTGCTCGGCAACACCTCCACCGACTACTGGCTCCAGAACGTCCCCGTCTACGGCGCCGCCTCCCAGACCCTCTTCATCGAGGACAACATCTGGAACATGAGCGCGCCCGGCGCGGCGATGCAGACCGGCACCCTCTGGAACTACAGCGGGTTCCTCGTCCCCAACGACTTCTACTTCGCCGAGGGGCCGAGCTGGTACATGCCGACGCCCTTCACCGTCGACCTCTACAACAACCTGACCGTGACGAACAACCGGCCGACGGTCTGGTTCAACTACTCGATCACGGCGGCGAACGGCACGATCTACGCCGGCTCGTACGACCGGGTCGAGTTCAACAGCGGCGCCGCCCTCCGACCGGCCCCGGCGCCGACGCAGCAGATCAACGGCCAGCGGCCGAACCCCTTCGGGCTCCTCAACGACGCCGAGGTGATGCTCGGCGGGCCCGGCGGCGGGACCACGACGACGATCACCGGGATCAACGCCACGATGGGGCTGTACCTGAAGTCGAACCGGACCGGGCTCTACTCGCCGGTCCCGTCGGCCTACGACTTCGGCACCGACACCGGCGAGACCTCGGAGGGGATCGCCGAGTGGACGAACGGCGGGGCCTCCCCCGTCGCCGAGCTCGGCGCCGGACCCTCGCTCCTCCAGCCGCTCTGGAACGTGGTCGGGGCGAGCCCCGGGTTCCTCCGGGAGCGGATCACCGTCTCGCCGTCGAACGCCTTCGTCTTCGCGAACCAGGGGATCCGGTTCTCCACGGACGCCGCCGCCTGGGCGCCGATGCCCGCGAGCGGCAGCACCACCTTCCTCCTCGAGGCCGGCCACAGCTACACCTTTGAGGTGCTCCTCAGCGACTACGCGCCCCGCACGTTCACGGTCGCGCACACCACCAACGCGGCGATCGCGCTCCACAAGGACCCCGCGCTCGGGGTCTACACGCCGCTCTGGGCCCTCGACAACGCCCAGCTCGCGTCGATCTCGGTGCCCGGCGGTAACGGCACGGCGGCGAACCCGTACGTGCTGGAGCACCTCGCCTACGGGCCGATCGACCCGCTCTTCGGCGAGTTCAACGACTACTGGTACCCGGTCTTCCCCGGCATCCTCCTCGACGGGACCACCGCCCACGTGACCGCGGCGACCAACATCTCCGACTTCGCGGTCTCGATCTCGCTCCCGGACGAGGCGGCCCTCAACACCCGGTTCGGCGCCCCGCTCTCGAACAACCTCGCGCTCGAGTTCTACAACACGAGCTTCGTCTCGCTCGCCGACGACCAGGAGATCACCGGCTGGTGCTCGGAGTTCGACCCGTACTGCTCGAGCGTCATCTTCTGGGACTCGAGCCACGCCCTCGTCGCCGGGAACACCTTCGACGTGCAGAGCCAGGGCCTCGTGATGTTCGGAGGGACCTCGAACGTCGTCTGGGGGAACACGTTCCTCCCGGCGACCACGACCGCGCCCGTGCCCTCGACCATCCTCGACACCGGCGCGCAGTTCTCGCTCGTCCTGTACGAGAGCGGGGACCTGATCTACAACAACTACTTCGGGACCCCGTACACCGCCTATACCCCGACCTTCAACCTCTACACCGGCGCCTTCGCGATCTGGAGCGACCGGTGGAACGTGACCCCGGAGTCCGCCAGCCGGGTCAAGACGGTGAACGGCTGGCCGCTGACCGGCAGCATCCTGGGTCTCTCGACC
>JASHVI010000240.1 GCA_030039525.1 Thermoplasmata archaeon | reverse complement strand
CTCCGGGAGATCCGGGGGCACCGGACCCGGTACGTCTGCCTCACCGGCGGCGAGCCGCTGCTCCAGCGCGAGTCCCTCGACCTCGTCCGGGCGGTGAGCGCCCGGGGGCTCACGACCGTCATCGAGACCGGAGGGTCGCTCGACGTGACGCCGTACCTCCGCGTCCCGCGGGTGGTGCTCAGCGTCGACGTGAAGTGCCCGTCGTCGAAGATGCAGGACCGCAACCGCTGGGAGAACCTCCCGAAGCTCCGGCGGCGCGACGTCGTGAAGTTCGTCGTCGGGGACCGGACGGACTACGACTACGCGAAGCGCGTCTGGAGCCGGTATCGGCCGAAGGCGCAGGGGATCCTGCAGCCGGTGTGGGGCGCGCCCGCCGGCCGGATCGCGGAGTGGATGCTCGAGGACCGGCTCGACCTGAGGTTCCTGCTCCAGGAGCACAAGGTGCTCTGGGGCGACCGGCCGGGTCGCTAGCCCGACGGCGAGGGACCCGACGGTCCGCTCGCCGGCCGGCAGGCGCGCTCCCCCCGCGAGCGCTCCCCGCTCCGGACGAACCGGACAAACAGTAAAGAAGGCCGCCCGCTCCCTCAGGGTCCGGGCGGATGGCGACCGAAGCGCCGGCGACACAGCGGATGCCGGTGATCGGGCTCGAGAGCCCGTTCGGGAAGGCCCGCTCGATGGTCTTCCCCCGCACCGTCCTCGCCGGCCACGGTGTGCTCGCGGAGCTCGGCCGGACCTGCCGGCAGTTCGATTTCCCCTCGAAGGGGGCCGTGGTGACGGGGCCCCGCACGAGCGGCCTCGCGGGAGAGCGGGCGGCGGAGATCCTCCGGGCCTCCGAGTTCGACGTCGAGCTCCTGCTCGCGCGGGAGGCGAACGGCGCCGAGGTCGACCGCGTCGCCGAGGAGGCGCGCGCGCTCGGCGCCCGGTTCCTCGTCGCGGTCGGGGGCGGCAGCAAGATCGACGTCACCAAGGTCGTCGCGGCGCGGCTCAAGGTGCCGTTCGTCTCGGTCCCGACCTCCGCGGCGCACGACGGGATCTCCTCCCCGCGGGCCTCGCTCCACGACCGGGAGGGGGTCGCGAGCATCGAGGCGGTCGTCCCGACCGGGATCCTCGCCGACACCTCGGTCATCGTGCAGGCCCCGTTCCGGCTGCTCGCGAGCGGCTGCGCCGACGTGATCTCGAACGTCACGGCGGTGCTCGACTGGAAGCTCGCCGCCCGGCTGCGCAACGAGGAGTACTCGAGCACGGCGGCGACGCTCGCGGAGTACGCGGCCCAGGAGATCACCGACCACGCCTCGCTGATCAAGCCGAACCTCGAGGAGTCGGTCTGGACGGCCATCCGGCCGATGATCGTTGCCGGCATCTCGATGAGCGTCGCCGGCTCCAGCCGACCCTGCTCGGGCTCCGAGCACCTCTTCAGCCACGCCCTCGACCGCGGGGCGGCCCGCCCGAGCCTGCACGGCGAGCAGTGCGGGGTCGGCGCGATCATGATGATGTACCTCCACGGAGGCGACTGGCGGAGGCTCCGGACGGCGCTCCACACGATCGGCGCCCCGACGACGGCCCGGGAGCTCGGGGTCACGGGGGAGGAGGTCGTTCAGGCGCTGGTGGCCGCACACCGGATGCGCCCGGAGCGGTACACGATCCTCGGCGACAACGGGCTCACCCGGGAGGCCGCCGAGCGCCTCGCGACGGTGACGGGGGTCCTCTAGATGGCCGACATCACGCTCCTCAGTACCGCGCAGGCCGCGCCCGGGTTCACCTTCACCTACCAGGGGGGCGCCCCGATCTGCCGGACCTGCCCGTACCGGCACGCCTGCCTCACGCTCGACCCTGGCCGGCGCTACGAGGTGACGAAGGTCCGCGCCGTGACCCACCCGTGCGCCCTCCAGGAGACCGACGCGAAGGTGGTCGAGGTGAAGCCGGTCCCGCGCCAGTTCGTCGTCGAGTCGCGCGGCGCGGTCGTCGGCGCCTCGGTCGAGGTCAGCCGATTCTCCTGCGCCCGTTTGGACTGCCCGAACTGGTCGATCTGCGCCGGGCCCCTGGTCGGCCCAAAGCAGCGCTTCCGGGTGGAGCGCGTCGCGCCGGAACTGGCCGAGTGCCGGATCGGGCGCACCCTCCGGACCGTTGAGGCCATCTAGGGATGCGGGGCTGTGGGGTAGCTACGGCTTCGGGGAGACCCCCCGGGCCGCTCTACTGGTCCATCCTTCGAGCTTTGGGAGCTCGGGACCCCGATTCAAATTCGGGCAGCCCCATTCCGCCGCCCGGGCCGCGCTAGTTCCGGGCGATCGCCCGGTACTGCTCGAGCGCCCGGTCGACCATCTGGGCGACCGAGTAGTCCTGCGCGACGAGCCGCGCGGCGCTCCCGCGTTCCCGCGCGCGTCGCGGTAGGTCCACGAGGGCGCGGGACATCTCCTCCTCGCTCGAGACGACGACCCCGGCTCCGCGGGCTGCGACGTCGCGGGCGACCCCGGCGTCGAACGCGACGAACGGGCGGCCGGTGGCCATCGCCTCGACGAGCGTGATGCCGAACCCTTCGAACGCGCTCGCCTGGACGTAGGCGTCGGCCGCGAAGAACGACGTCACGAGCTCCGTCCGGGGGACGGCCCCGAGGAACCGCACCGGCGCGCCCAGCTCTCGCGCGAGCGCCTCGCAATGGGCCCGGTCGTACGGATGGCCCGGGACGTCCGGTCCGAGGACGACCAGACCCCACTCCCCTCGGGTCCCGGCGACCGCTCGGACCAGTCGGTCCACGCGCTTGTTGTCGTAGAGGCCGCCGGCATAGACCGCGACCTGCCGGACCGGGAGGCGCCAGGCCGAGCGCAGCGCGGCCGGGTCGGCCGGGGAACGGGCGAACTCCTCGAGGTCGAC
>JASHVI010000239.1 GCA_030039525.1 Thermoplasmata archaeon | reverse complement strand
CCCTCGCCTTTGCGCTGGCGCGCACGCTCCTGACCCTCGCCGCGCGCGACCGGGTGGGCACGTGACGACCCACCAGATGGCCCGCCTCCTGCAGGCGGCGACCCTCCTCTTCGTCGCGGGCGTCCTCGTCTCGCAGGCCCTCCTGCTCGCCCCCGGTCTGCGGGCGACCGAGAGCGTCTCGACGGTCTGGTCGACGGACGCCAACGGGACCGAGGAGGTCGAGGTGAGCGTCACCGCGACCTTCGCCGGCCACTTCACCGCCTCGACGCTGCAGCGGGGCGCGAGCAATCGCTCGGACCAGATCTACTTCTACTTCGACGGGGCCTACCCGGTGAGCTACTCCGCGATCCCGTACTGGTACGGCCTCAGCCAGCACCTCACCACCGTCGCGGGGGCCCGCGGGTGGCCGATGCAGCTCCAACTGGAGGACGCCGACCAGCTCGCGGCGCTCCTTCAGGAGCCCTCGACCGCCCGCGGCACGGTGGTCTTCGCCTCGGGGGTGCTCCCGGCCCCGATCTTTTCCGCGACCGTCGATCGGCTCGTCCCCTGGATGCGGGAGGGGGGGCTCGTGGTGTGGGCCGGCGACCAGATCGGGGAGTACTCCGGCGTGCCGGGCCAGGCGCTGGGCTGCGGGCTGCCCGGCACCCTCGGGGAGGCGGGGACCGCCCGGATCCTCAACGTCTCCTGGCTCGACAACAACGGCTCGGGCTGCGCCCCCGGTCACCCGCCGGCGCAGACGCTGTTCCTCAACACCACGCCGGACGGGCTCGCCTGGGGGGTGTACTATCCGTACGGGATCAACACGCCCGCCTTCGTGATCTCGAAGGTCCTCGCGGGCGGTGGCTTGGCGCTCGGTGGCAACGCCTCGGGGGACACCAACATCGCGTACATCCCGGAGGGTCGCGGCGGCCTGCTCGACTTCGTCGGCCCCACGGTCGACCCCATCCGGCTCTCGACCTCCATCGACAACGTGCTCCAGAGCGGGCTCCTCGACCCGGGGAGCGTCACCGGAGAGAGCCGCAGCTTCGCGGTCTCCCCGGGCCATCCGGGGGTCGAGGACCTCTGGCTCCCCTCGGGGGCCTCCGGCACGCGCCCGTGCGTGTTCGTCGACCAGACCGACTACCTGGCGACCTTCGCGACCGAGTCGTGCGCTCCGGACGGGACGGGCGGATGACCCGGCCGCCCCTCGCGATCGTCGGGGGCGGCATCCTCGGCCTTGCCGTCGCGGGCTCTCTCCATCGGAGGTCCCCGGGGCTCCCGCTGATCGTCCTCGAGAAGGAGTCCGAGGTCGGGCGACACCAGACCGGCCACAACAGCGGCGTGGTCCACTCGGGCGTCTACTATCGACCCGGGAGCCTGAAGGCCCGGCTGTGCGTGGAGGGTCGCGGGCGGATGGTCGAGTACCTCCGCAAGCACTCCCTCCCGTACGAAGAGTGCGGGAAGATCATCGTGGCCACCGCGGCCGCGGAGATCCCCCGCCTTCAGGAGCTCCGGCGCCGCGCCACCGAGAACGGCGTGCCCGCGGTCACTTGGATGGAGCCCGGAGAGCTGCAGCGGTTCGAGCCGGCGGTCACCGGCCTCGCGGCCCTCCGAGTCCCGGGCACCGGGATCACGGACTACCGGGCCGTGGCGCGCTCCCTTCGGGAGGAGCTCGAGTCCGACGGGGTCGAGGTCCGGCGGGAGGTGCGTGTCGAAGGCGGGGAGGTCCGGGAGGAGGGGATCGTGCTTCAGACCACCTCCGGGCCTCTCGAGGCGATGCACGTAGTCAACTGCGGCGGTCTCTATTCGGACCGGATCGCCCGGTCCTTGGGGGGGAACCCCAGCGTCGCGATCGTTCCGTTCCGGGGAGAGTACTACCTGATCCGGACGGGCCGCACCGACCTGCTGCGCGGCCTCGTCTACCCGGTCCCGGATCCGGAACTCCCGTTCCTCGGCGTCCACTTCACGCGGACCGTGACCGGTGGGATCGAGGTCGGGCCGAACGCGGTGTGGGCGATGGCGCGGGAGGGGTACACGAAGACGACGGTGAACCCGAGGGAGGTCGCCTGGGCCCTCACCTACCCCGGGTTCCTGCGGGTCGCCCGGCGGGAGCTCTGGACGGGCGCCTACGAGATGCTCCGGTCGCTCGACAAGGCGACCTTCCTGAGGGACCTCCAGCGGCTGGTGCCGTCGCTCGAGGAGCGGGACCTGGCCCCCGGCGGCGCCGGCGTCCGGGCCCAGGCGGTGACCTCCGGGGGGCAGCTCTGCGACGATTTCGTGATCGACGAGGGGCCCCGGTCGATGCACATCCTCAACGCCCCCTCCCCCGGGGCGACGGCCTCCCTCGCGATCGCCGACTACGTGGTGGACCGGCTCGCCGCCTCCGCCGGGCGTCCGCTCGGCTGATCCGCCCGCCACGCGTCGACGAGGCGTTCGAGCGCGCGGTCGACGTCGAGGGTCCGGTAGCCCGTGTCCCGGAGGAGCCGGGAGGAGTCGAGGCTGCTGTCCGGGGGTCGCCGCGCCGCCTGACGGAGCTCGGAGGTGGCGATCGGCCGCACGCTCCCGGGGTCGAAGCCGGCGCGTCGGGCCAGCCGGACCGTGAACTCGTACCGGTTGATCGCGGTGGCACCCGCGGTGTGGTAGAGCCCCGAGCGACGCTGTTCGACCAGGGACAGGATCGCCCCCGCGAGGTCCTCGGCCAGCGTCGGGGAGCCGATCTGATCGTGGACGATCCGGAGCGGACGGCCCGCCGAGAGCTCGTCGAGCGCCCAGGTCGCGAAGTTGACCCCCTTGCGGGAGCCGGTCTCGAGCCGGGCGGCGGGGGGGATCCAGCTGAAGATCACCGAGGGCCGGACGACGAGGTGCGCGGCCGAGGCCCGGAGCGTCCCCTCCTCTCCCTCCCGCTTGGAGGCCCCGTAGGCTCCCGCGGGGTGGGCCTCGTCCTCCTCCCGGTACGGGGGCCTTCCCGTGCCGTCGAAGACGTAGTCGGTCGAGACGAACACCATCGGCACCGACCGGGCCGCGCACGCACGGGCCAGCGCGGCGGTCCCCTCGGCGTTCACCCGGCGGGCCTCCTCCGGATGCGCCTCGCAGTAGTCGACGTGGTGGAGCGCGCCGGTGTCGACGACGACCTCCGGCGCGAGCGCCGACAGCGCGGGCTCGAGGGTCGAGGGGTCGGACTTGTCGAGCCGGGCGAGCCGCTCCGGGCTCCACGGGGGGGCGCGCGAGAGGTAGGTCCCCACGACCGTGTGGCCCGAGGCCGCGGCGACGCGGGCCACGGCCCCGCCGACCTGGCCCGCGACCCCCACGACGAGGACGCGCATCCCGACTACTTGTGGGGGGGCCGGTTCCAGTCGAACGGCTGCTTCGTCTTCGCGTCGACGACGGCGGGATCGTTCCAGGCCCGACGGTCCTCGTCCGGGTCCTTCGCGTCGTACATCCGGGAGACCATGTAGACCGTGAGCGAGGGCGTCGGGCTCACCGTCTTCGTCCCGTGCCAGTACTTGCCGGGGATCCGCACGACCTGCAGGCGCTCCGCGCTCGCGATCACCTCGTCGAGCTGCCGGTAGGTCGGGGAGGCGGGGTCGTCGTCGTAGGCGCAGATCTTCATCGCGCCCTGCACCACCACGAAGTAGTCGACCTGGCCCCGGCGGTGCCGGTGCCAGGCCCGGATCATCCCGGGGTAGCTCATCGACACGTTCGTCTGGACGATCGTGTCCCCCTCGAGGAGCTCGCCCCAGTCGGAGCGCATCGCCTCCGAGAAGAAGCCCCGCTCGTCGGGGAGCTTCACGATGTCCCGGACCCTCACGCCCGCTAGCGACGGCACGACCCCTCCGGACCGCTCATAGCACGACCCCCCGAAGCGCGACCTCCTGTTGAGCGGTCGGGTCGCTCAAGAGGTGCCGGTACCAATCGACGGTCTTCGTCTTCTCCGTGGCGGTCAGACGTCCCTCGGCGATCCCGCCCTCGATCTCCCGGACCGCCTCGGCGACGGAGTGGGCCGGCCGGTAGCCGATCGTCTCGGAGATCTTCTGGAAGCTCACCCGGTAGGAGCGCGCGTCCGGGTCGCCGTACCACTCGAGGGCGGGCCGCTTCTCCATGGCGGCGGCGACCGCCGCGGCCAGCGGTTCGACCTGGAAGTTCTGCTCGTCGGAGCCGACGTTGAAGACCTGGCCGTTCACCCGGTCGACCGGGGCCTCCAGGACCGAACGGATGCCGCGGGCCGCGTCCCGGACGTGGAGGAAGGGGCGCCACTGCCGTCCGTCGCGGGCGACGGGAATCTTCCCGGTCCGCGTCGCGCCCAGGACCATGCCGTTCACGGCGAGGTCGAACCGCATCCGTCGCGAGGGCCCGTAGAGGGTCGCGAACCGGAGCGCGGTGACGCTGTAGGTGGGGGAGGCGAGAGGCAGCGTGTCCGACTCGATGAGGCCGTTCGCCCGGGCGTAGACGGTGAGCGGCTTCGTCGGCGAGCGCTCGTTCAGCAGCTCCTCCTGGAAGCCGTAGAGGCTGCAGGAGGAGCTCACGACGTAGCGCCGGACCCCCGCCTCCCGGGCGAGGCGGGCGATGCGCGCGCGCCCCAGGTAGTTGATCTCGAGGGTCTTCCAGGGGTCGAGGGCCCCCGCCGGGTCGTTCGAGAGCGCGGCGAGGTCCACGACCGCCTCCTGGCCCTCGAGCGCGCGGCCGTCGAGCCACCGCACGTCGTCGCGGACGAGGCGGAGCCCCCGCGCGACCGCGGGGTCGAGGCTCTCGGCGCCGAAGAAGCAGCGGTCGACGACCGTGACCGTGTGGCCCGCGTCGAGCAGCTCGTCGGCGAGCACGGAGCCGAGGTACCCGGCCCCGCCGGTCACCAGGATCTTCACGGACTCGGGGCCCGGGGGGCCCGGCCGTTGAAAAGGGTTTGGCCCCCGCGGCCTCGAAACGGTTAACGCGCCGGTTGCTGGGAGGGGCTCGGCGGTCCGTGAAGGGGCTCCTCCTCGCCGGCGGCCACGGGACCCGGCTGCGCCCGCTCACGTTCACCGGGAACAAGCACATGATCCCGATCGCGAACCGCCCGATGCTCTTCTACGGCCTCCAGCACCTCCGGGAGGCCGGGATCCGGGAGGTCGCGATCATCCTCGGCCCCATCCGGGAGGGGATCGAGGAGGCGGTCGGGGACGGCTCCGCCTTCGGGCTGAAGGTCCGGTACATCCAGCAGGGGGAGCCGAAGGGGCTCGCCCACGCCGTGCTCTGCGCCCGGGAGTTCCTCGGCGAGGAGCCGTTCGTCATGTACCTCGGCGACAACCTCCTGCAGGACGGGGCCCGGCCGCTGATCGAGGAGTTCGAGGCCCATCCGTGCGACGCGGTCATCGGGGTGGCGACCGTCGAGGACGCCCGCTCCTACGGCGTGGTCGAGCTCGAGGGGGACCGGATCGTCTCGATCGTCGAGAAGCCCGCCGAGCCGAAGAG
>JASHVI010000238.1 GCA_030039525.1 Thermoplasmata archaeon | reverse complement strand
GTGAGGCCGACCTCGCTCGCGGTGACGTTGAAGGTGAACGGCTCGAAGTCGATCGTCCGGGTGACCGAGAGGGCGTGGATGACGAACCGCCCCGCGTCCCCCTCCGTGCCGATCCAGCCGGGGATCTCGTCGACGTGGAAGTCGAAGGTGCCGTTCGGCAGGGCGAAGGAGATCGCGGCGCTCTCGGTCGAGTAGGTCGTGTTGCTGACGTTCAGCGACCAGTACGTACGGCTCGGCAGGCCGGTCTCGAAGAGCGTCACGCCGTAGACGACCAGGGCGAAGGTGATCGCGACCGTCACGTTGGAGCCCGTGACCGTGACGCTTCCGTGGGTCGCGTTCGGCCGGTACCCGGCGAGGACGGGGAGCGACCAGTCGTAGGTGAGGTTGATGACCGGGATCGCGACGCTCGTGGAACGCGTCGTGACGCTCCAGAAGCCGAACTGGAAGCTCCAGGCGTGGCCCAGGGGGAGGCCGCTCTCGGTGACGCTGGCGGTCGAGACGGTGCCCGCGTCGAGGAAGAGGAGGGTGAAGCTCCCCGGGCCGACCCGGACCGTCCCGTACCCCTGCAGGAGCCCCGACGCGTACAGCGAGAAGTTGTACGTGCCGGCCGAGAGCGTCAGGTTCGCGGCGTTCCCTCGGAAGGCGACCCCGGTGGTCCCGTTGACCTCGATCGTCCCGTGCTCGGCGAGCGTCTGGACGAGGACCGCGCCGGTCGTCGTGTTCTGGTAGAGCGGCCCGATCTTCCCGAGGCCGGAGAGCGTGAGGTTGTCGGAGAGCGTGCCGTTCACCCGGTCGACGGCGGAGTGCGGGGCGAGGTTCGAGATCGTCTCCGCGGTGTCGCTGCCGAAGTTGTAGGCGTTCGGGACGGCCTGGAGGTTGAGGCCGTTCTCGAACTCAAGGGCCATCGAGAGGTTCCCCTCGGTCGCGGCCGTCGAGGCGCCGTTCCCGGGGCCCGCGAGGTCGAGCTCGGCGTCATTGTAGAGCCCGATCGGGTTGTAGTAGTAGCCGTTCACGACGTAGGAGATGCCCGTGGCGCCGGCCGCGAAGGGGAAGATCGCGTTGTCGAAGGTCTGCAGGCCGTAGCCGTCCCGGTACTCGAAGTCGACCTCGGGCTCCCCCTCGGCGTTCGTCGTCGCGACGGCGAGCAGCCCGATCAGGTCCGGGAACCGCATCGTCACGTCGTTCCCCGGGAGCGACGACGAGGCCCCCGTGATGTAGACCTCGCCCTCGTAGATCGTGCCGTTCCCGATCACCGAGTTGTCGTAGAGCGCGCCGGCGCCCCCGGAGAAGTTCCAGATGTTGTTCTCGAACGACACGACGTCGACCGACGTGTTGAGGTACGCGACGTCCTGGATCCAGTAGTAGAACTCCGTCCCGTTGAGGTCGAACTGGAGCACGATGTTGAGCTGGATCGTCATCCCGTAGAAGTCGACGCTCGAGCTCGTGTTCGAGACCTTGAGGGACCGGACGTAGGTGGTCCCGTAGAAGGCCGAGGTCGTGTAGTTGTACGGGGCGCCCGTCGCGTTCACGCCGAAGTCGGTGACCCCGAGCGGGGCGGGCTCCCCGGTGTAGAACATGTTCGGGTCCACCCCCTGCTCCCGCCCGGGGACCGGCTGCGGGATCGGGTGGTGCGCGTGGGGCGGCAGGATGAGCGGTCGCGGCACCCCCGGGTGGACCGGGAGCGGCGTCGATGGGGCCCCGAGCAGGCCCGCCGAAGCGCTCGCCCTCGGCATCGCCGGCCCCGAGGGGGCCGAGCCGATGGCGCTCGGGGCGACGAGCAGGGCGAGGAGCGCGACCAGGGCCAGGCTGCCCCCGACCGTGCCCGGCGGTCCCCGGAGACCGGACCTCATTCGCCCCGGCAACCCCCCGCGCTCCACATAAAGTTCCGCCCATTTTCCACGGGGGAAACCGGCGGCGCACGGGGCGAGGGGCGGGGAAGACGATGCCACTGGAGGACCAGGGCGGGCCGACCGGGGGCCCGCTCCGAGGCGAGCGGACGGGGGTGGACGAGCGGCTCCTGCTCGGCTTCCGGTTCGCCTGCCGCCCCGACTGCGGCCTCTGCTGCTATGCCTCCCCCGCGGTCGCCCCGGAGGAGCGGGGTGCGCTCCTCCAGCTGAAGCCCCCGCCGCTCCTCGATGCGGCCGAGGCACCGTTCGCAACGATCCGGCAACGCGGCGACGGCGGTGCGTGTGGCCTGCTCCGCGGCGCGCGGTGCCGGGGCCATTCGGTCCGGCCCTTCCCCTGCCGCATCTTCCCGGTCCACGCCTACCTCGGCGAGCGGATCCAGCTCTCGCTCGTGCTCTCGTGCCCGGGCCTGGAGCTCGACGCGTGGTTGCGAGATCCCGGGAGTCGCGCGCCGCCGGAGGGGCTGGAGAGCGAGCGGAGGGCCGTCGCCGACGACCTCGCCTCGCCCCGCTCCCAGGGGACGATCGCGCGGGCCCGCCGGGACCGGGCCGACCTCCTGGAACGCGCGCGGCGCCGGACCGGGTTCTCTCCCCTCGAGGACCTTCGCCGTCGGTTCCTCGAACGGCCGCCGCTCCCGGGGTCCCGCGCGGCGGAGCCCGACGGACCGGCCGAGTCGGACGGGCTCGACGGCCTCCCGCTCTACTTCGACGAACGTCGGGGGGTGGTCGCGCTCGCCTCGGTCCCCGGAGGTACCGAGCTCCTCGCCCTCCGTGAATCGGGAGGGGTCGCCGACCGGCTGGGAACCTATCCGGACCCGACCGAGGTGCCTCCGCTCGAAGGCGCCGGCCGGGACTCCCTGGCCCGATACCTCCGGTACGTGGTCGAGCGGGATGCCGTCCTCGACGCGCTGCTCCTCGAGTGGGTGGCGCATCGTCCTCCGCTCTCCCTGGAGGAGTTCCTGGCCGAGGAAGTTCGTCACGTCGGAACCCTCGTGCTCCGACGAGCCACGGTTCGGGCCCGGGCCGACGGCGAGCCCGGGGGACCGCTCGGAGCTCGGGAGGTCGCGCGGGGGATCCGGGCAACGGATGCCGAGGTGCTCGATCGGATCGTCCCCGGTCGCCTCCTGTGAGCTCCGGCGCGGGAGGCTCGTTCCGCCCGATCCTGGACGCTCGGAGCCGTCCGCCGTCGCTCGGGGAGGGACGCCCGGAACCAGCGTCCTCGTCCCCGCGCAGGGGGGACCTCACCGCCGGAGATCGACGGCGGCCCGGTCGGGCGTACCGCGCCGGCCCGAGGCGCCGGAGGCGGCCCCGACCCCACCGTTCGGGAGGGGACCGGCCGGCGGGCAAGGATTAACCGCGACGCTCCGTGGGGCCCTACGCGGCGCGGTCGTTCCAGGGATGCCCGAGGAGAAACGCGAAGGAGAGGCGGCCCCGTCGGAGGGCTCCGGCTTCGACGCCCTCCCGCTCCACCCGAAGCTCCGGGCGGGGATCCGGGAGCTGCAGTACGTGGAGCCGACGCCGATCCAGCGCGCGACGATCCCGGACGCGGTGCGAGGCCGCGACCTGATCGGGACCGCGCAGACCGGCACCGGGAAGACCGCGGCCTTCCTCCTCCCGATCCTCGAGCGGTTGCTCT
>JASHVI010000237.1 GCA_030039525.1 Thermoplasmata archaeon | reverse complement strand
CCGACGGCTGCTTCGGAAGGAGGGCCGGCGGGAGCACGACCGGGTCACCTCCCGACTCCACGTCCTCACCAAGCGCCTCGTGGAGGTGGCCCGGAAGCACCGCGCCGCCCTCGCCCTCGAGGACTTCACCAAGGTGGCCGCCCGAAGGTCGGCTCGTCGGGCGAAGATCGCCCGGGGTCGGGCCGGGCCGGGAATCCGCTCGAAGCGGCTCCGACGGCGGCTCTCCTCCTGGCCCCGCGCCGAGCTCCATCGACAGCTCGCCTACAAGGCGGCCGAGCGCGGCGTGCCGATCGTCTGGGTCGATCCCTATCGAACTTCAGTCACTTGTCCGAAGTGTGGGGTATACAACGGTCCCCGAAGCAGGATGGGGCCGACCTTCGAGTGCGTCGCGTGCGGCTGGCGGTTGGACCGCCAACTGAACGCGGGGGCGAATGTCGGAAGGATCGCTCTGCGGGAGACCGCGGAGCTCGGAGGTCTAGAGCTTGACCTCGACGCCCTCTCCCGTGATACGAGGAGGCCCCGCTACCCGTTCCAGGGACTGGGACGGGCACGGGCGGAGCGGAAGGAGAGGGAGGGAATCGTGACGACGGCCCGTCGGGTTCGACGGGTGTTGAAATAAGTTCCCAAAGCTCGATTTTCAGGTCGAAAAGAAGCGGCGAGGGAAAAACGCGACCCCGGCCGAGTGCCGGGTACACCCGGCCGGGGCCCAAAACATCGTGAAGGTTAGAGCGGTCGGAGCTCCATCAGCGGTTCCTCTTCGAGGAGTTGTGACGAGAAACATCCGGGTTCCAGGATCGCGCCACGGGCGAGAGCCAGGAGGGCCAGCGGAACCCCTCCGCCTCCCCGGGAAGCGCCGCGACCGCGAACACGAAGCCGCGGGGGCTCTCCGGAGCCGAGGCGCGCGCCGGGTTCCGGCGGGCGCGCGGGAGGGTCGTCGCGAGGCTGCTCTCGGCGATCATCATAGGAATTCGTCCGTCTCCATCGGCATCGGCCAGGGGATGGCCGAGTGGCCGGACTTGCGTCCGAGCGGGGCGCTCCCGCCGGGGGAGAGCGGCGTGGGGGCCGGCGAGAACGTCCGCTCGGACGTGAGAGCGCGAAGCACCGCCCCCGCCGCCCGGCCGGGGGCCGAGGGCTGGGGGGTCAGGACCGGGAAGGCGCCCATCAGGACGTTCGGGCAGCCGCGTCCCTGGGCGTGGCGGAGGCCGAAGAGGGAGTCGGGGTGCCGCTCCCCGCACTGAGCGCAGACGTCCTGCTGCGCCAACATCGCCGAGATCCCGCCGAGTCGGTCGCGGGTGGAGGGGTCGCGCGTCATCGCTGAGGAAACGTGGGGCAAATCGGGTATTTAAATCGCGGCCGATAATTTGTACAAATTAATCCTAAGTACCTCCTCGAGCCTACGGTAGGTCGTGCCCCCGGTAGCGAGCCAGATCTCGGCGGAGATCCTCGACTACATCGGGACCCACACGGGGGAGGAGTCGGAGGGGTACGCGATCAGCCAGCGGGAGCTGGCGAAGAGCTTCGGGTACCACCCCTGCTCGATGTCCCGTCCCCTCGGGGACCTGGTCGAGCGGGGCCTCCTGTCGACCCAGCGGGCCAACGTCCGCGGGGGCCAGCGCAAGCAGCTGGTCTATCGGCTGACCGATCGGGGCCGGACCCAGCTCGGGAGGAGGACCTTCGCGGTCCCCCTCCTGGGGAACGAGCTCCCGCCGCCCCCCAACCCGTTCCTCGGCCGCCGCGACGAGCTTAGGGAGCTTCTCGGGTACTCCCGGGCGGGGGGCGGCCTCGTCGTCGTCGAGGGCCCCTCCGGGATCGGGAAGACCGCCCTCGTCAGCCGGCACCTCCGGAGGGTCCGCGGGGGCCGGATCCAGTTCTGGTTCACGATCCGACCCGGGAACTCTCCCCACCACTTCGTCAACGCGCTCGCGCATGCGCTCGCCCAGCTGAAGGCCCCGCAGCTCGCGTACTACGCGCAGCTCCCCCGCCAGCCGGTCGGGCGGGAGGTCGCCGACCTCGCCCGCCGGGCCCTCGGGGAGCGGGAGCTGGTGGCCGTGCTCGACGACCTGCAGGCCGCCGAGCCGGACATGCGGAACTTCCTGAAGGAGTTCCTGGCGGCGCTGCTGCGGGGCCGGAACGACCAGGTCTACTGTATCGGCCAGGGGGCGACCCTGCTCGCCCCGGAGGAGGGGATCCCGACCTACCGGCTCACCGTCGCCGGGCTCGACCGATCGGCCGCCCACGAGCTCACCGACCGTCTCGGTGGCCTCGCCGAGCGGTTCGAGGCGGTCTTCCAGTCGTGCCTGGGGAGCCCGTTCCTCCTCAAGCTCGCGGTGTCGAACCCGGACCTGGAGGCGACCGAGGCGGCGCTGCCCGGGGCGGTCGTCAGCCGGCTCCCCGAGGAGACCTTCCGCGCCCTCGTCCCCCTCGCCCTCGCGAACGAGCCGCTGGCGATCCCGGTCCTCGTCGAGATGGGGCTCGAGTCCCCGGAGCGGGTCGACGAGTTCGTCCGCTCCGGACTGCTGCGGCACACCAACGAGGAGCGGGTCGAGCTCCTCCAGATCGTCCGGGCGGCGCTGGTGGCCCGGGCCGGACCGGTCCTCGAGCGGGAGGGCCACCTACGGCTCGCGGAGTACTACGGGCAGAGCCGCCGTCCGGAGGCGATCCGGGAGCGGTTCCTCCACCTGGTCTCCGGCGAGGCGTTCGACGAGGCGATCTCGGTCCTCGAGCAGCACGAGCGGATCGTCCTGAACGTCGGGTACTCCGAGGCGCTGCGCTCCTCGCTGCGACACCTGACCCTCGCGATGCCCCCGGGAGGCAAGCGGATCCTCGCGCTCCGGGTGGAGGCCTCCCTCCTGCAGCTGCACTCGGACTACACCGAGGCGATCCTCTCGCTCCGGCGCGCGACGGTCGAGGCCGCG
>JASHVI010000236.1 GCA_030039525.1 Thermoplasmata archaeon | reverse complement strand
CGGACCACCCGGTCCGCCCCCTTGCGCGTGATGACCCGCGTGTCGATCGCGAGCTCGCTCTTGTCCGAGCCGCGCGTGAGCCGGCCGTGGATCGGGGCGTAGAGCCCCTCGGTGTTCTCGCGGACGATCACGAGGTCGACGTTCTTCGGCTCCCAGACCTGCCGGTACGATCCGCTGACGCGGTGCGTCACCCCCGGGTAGAGCCGGCAGGGACGGACGTTGGCGTAGAGGTCGAGGGCCCTCCGGAGGCCGAGCACCAGGGCGCCCCCGGCGAGGTCCCCGTTCGGCATCGTCGCGCCGGGCCAGCCGACGGCGCCGAGCAGGATCGCCTCGGCCGACTTCGCCGCCGCCTCCGACTCCGGCTCCCACTCGCGACCGTGCTCGAGGTAGTACTGGCCGCCCCCCGGATGCGACTCGACGCGCCACGGGGCGGAGTCGTTCTCCGCGAGGGCGTCGAGGACCTTCATCCCCTCCCGGACGACCTCCGGGCCGACGCCGTCGCCCGGGAGCGCGACGATCCGGTATCCGGCGCTCGCTCCCATCCTAGGCCGCCGAGCGCCCCGCCGCGAGCTCCCGCTTCACCTTCTCGACGAGCCCCCCGGCCTCGAGGAGGTCGAGGAGGTGGCTCGGGAGCGGCGGGAAGGCGACGGAGCGGCCGGTGCGGTCGTTGCGGACCGTGCCCGCCTTGAGCTCGATCGTCGCGGGGTCCCCCGCCTCGAAGAGGGCCCGGACCCCCGGGGCCTCGATCGTCGGGAGCCCCAGGTTGATCGCGTTGCGGAAGAAGATCCGGGCGAAGGAGTCGGCGACGACCGCCCCGACGCCGATGGCGCGCATCGCCTGCGGGGCGTGCTCCCTCGAGGAGCCGCAGCCGAAGTTCACGCCGGCGATGAGGAGGTCGCCGGCCTTCGCCCGGCCGGCGAACTCCGGGAGCGCGATCTCGAAGACGTGCTTCTTCAGCTCCTGGGGGTCGATGATCGTGAGGTACTTCCCGGAGATGAT
Organism: Thermoplasmata archaeon; assembly: GCA_030039525.1. GTDB lineage: Archaea > Thermoplasmatota > Thermoplasmata > Lutacidiplasmatales > UBA184 > Lutacidiplasma. Next base: position 4,937 of record JASHVI010000236.1, on the reverse strand, counting down.
CTGGTCGGTGTCGACGTCGTCGCCGAGCACCCAGACTCGGCCGTGGATCGGGTCCTGCATCGCGCCCCTAGAGGAACTCCCTCGGGTCGGCGAGCTCGCCGCGGACCGCGGCCGCGACGGTCGCCTCCGGGCTCAGTAGGTAGATCCGGCCCTCCTTCGGGCCCATCCGGCCCGGGAAGTTCCGGTTGCTCGAGGAGGCGCAGACCTCGTCGGGGGCGATGATGCCCATGTTCCCTCCGAAGCAGGCGGAGCAGCTCGAGTTCGTGAAGACGGCCCCGGCGTCGGTGAAGAGGTCGATGAGGCCCTCGTCGAGGCACTGCTTGTAGATCGAGGTCGAGGCCGGCGAGACGATGAACCGGACGTTCGGGGCGACCTTGTGGCCCTTCAGGATCCTCGCGCCGGCGCGGATGTCCTCGATCCGGGCGTTGGTGCAGGAGCCTAGGAAGACCTGGTCGACCTTCACGTGCTCCTTCACGACGTCGGGAAGCGGGCGGACGTTGTCCGGAGAGTACGGACAGGCGACCATCGGCGGCATCCCGTCGACGTCGATCTCGACGGTGCGCTCGTAGCGGGCGTCGGCGTCGGCCCTAAGCGGATGGGCCGCGTGCTTCGCGATCCCTTCGAGGTACTCCGAGGTCTTCGCGTCGGGGGCGACCATGCCGCACTTCGCCCCCATCTCGGTCGTCATGTTGCAGATCGTGAAGCGCTCCGGCATCGACAGGCCCTCGATGGTCGCGCCCGTGAACTCGACGGCCTTGTAGGTCGCCCCGGTCGTCCGGATCTCCCCGAGGACCCGCAGGACGAGGTCCTTCGCGGTGACCCCCTTCCCGAAGCGCCCGTTCACGTTGATCCGGATCGTCGGCGGGACCTTCAGCCAGAGCCGACCGAGGGCGAGCACCGCCGCCATCTCGGTGGGGCCGATCCCGGCGGCGACGGCCCCCATCGCCCCGAGCATGTTCGTGTGCGAGTCGGTCCCTACCGCGAGGTCCCCCGGGACCACCCAGCCGTGCTCCGCGAGGATCTGGTGGCAGATCCCGTGGTTCCCGACGTCGTAGAAGTGGGGGAGGTGCTGCTCCTGGGCGAACTTCCGAAGGATCCGGTGCAGGACCGCCGCCCCCTCGGTGGAGGCGGGGACCCAGTGGTCGATCGCGATGACGACGCGCTCCGGGTCCCAGACGTGGTCCGCTCCCATCTCGTGGAACGGGCCGACCGTCTGCGCCCCCTGCTCGTGCATCATGGCGAGATCGACGCGACCCTCGACGATCTGCCCGGGGACCACCCGGTCGAGCCCGGAGGACCGGGCCAGGATCTTCTCCGCGAGGGTCTGTCCGCCGCCGTTCGCGCCCGTCACCGCGCCTCCATTGGGATCCCGAGGCTCTCCACCATCTGCCAGAACTCCTGATCGGACACGCCCGGGTGCTCGAAGAGCGCCCGGTACTCGGAGAGGAACCGCTGGAGCTCGGCCTTGCTCCGATGCTCCCCGCGCTCCTTGACGCGCTTCAGAAGCTCGGCGAGCATCGGGTCGTCGGCGCGGGCCGAGCGCTCCTTCAGCTTCTCGACGAGGGCGGCCTTGCCCGTGTGCTTCCCCAGGATCATCTGCCGGCCCCGACCGACGGCCTCGGGCTGGAGCGGCTCGTAGGTGAGGGTGTTCGCGAGGATCCCGTGGGTGTGGATGCCGGCCTCGTGCGAGAAGGAGTTGTAGCCGACGAGGGCCTTGTTCGCCGCGATCGGCACGCCGCTCAGCTCCTCGACCAGCTGGGAGAGGCCGAAGAGCCGGTCGGTCCGGATGCCGGTCTTGTAGCCGTACAGCGACTCCAGGACCATGACGACCTCCTCGAGGCTGGCGTTGCCGGCCCGCTCTCCGAGGCCGTTGACGCAGACGTGGGGGCTCGTCACGCCCTCCTCGACCGCGGCGATCGTGTTCGCGACCGCGAGGCCGAAGTCGTTGTGGCAGTGGACGGACCAGTCGGTCGGGCCGACCCGTCGGCGGAACTCCCGCAGGAACCAGCGGAACGTGAGGGGGGTCATGATGCCGACGGTGTCCGCGACGACGAGCCGGTCGGCCCCGGCCTCGAGGACCGCCTTGTAGAGGCGCTCGACGAAGTCGAACGGGGCCCGGACCGTGTCCTCGGTCACGAAGGCGACGTGGAGACCCGCCTGCTTCGCCTGCCGGACGGTCGACACCGAGGCGGCGACGACCTCGTCCTGGGTCATCTTGAGCTTGTACCGCAGGTGGACCTGGCTCGCCGCGACGAAGATTGCGATGTGCGACGCCCCGCTCTTCACGACCGCGTCGACGTCGCCCGGGACCGTGCGTCCCGCCGCGAGCACCTTGGCCCTTAGGCCCGCCTCCGCGAGCAATCGCACGGCCCGTGCCTCCTCCTCCGACACGACCGGGATGCCCGCGTTGAGCAGCGGCACGCCCGCGTCGGAGAGCGCCTCCGCGATCCGGAGCTTCTCCTCCGGGGTGAAGTGGACCCCCGGCATCTGCTCGCCGTCGCGCAGGGTCTCGTCCCAGAGGATGAGGCGCTCCGGAAGCCGTCGCTCCGCCGCCGTCTGGGGGTGATAGTCCTCGACGAGCCGCTCCGTAGCCATCGGCCCCCTCTCGACGGGTCCGAGCGAGATAAGTTCTCGGGCGAGCGGCCCCGACCGTACGTTAGCGTACGACCGAAGCGGTGCGCCGGCCGAACCGGAGCGGCGCCGGAGCCTTCGAGGTAACCCGGCACTCCCCCACCGTTAAATAGGCACCCCCTCTCGATTTACCGCTCGAGGGTTTTTCGCCCCGGAGCTCACCGAGAATGACCACCCCAGCGGCCCGCATCGTCCCCCCTCCCGGCGAGGTCGGTCCGTCGGAGGCTGCCCCGGCCCCGGAGCTCAGCGACCTCGCGGTCGCCATCGGCGGCCAAGGCGGGGACGGCACGCTCACCGTCAGCGACCTACTGGGGCGCTACTTCCGTCGGCAGGGCCTCTACGTCTACACCTCCCGCAACGTCCTCTCGAGGATCCGCGGTGGCCACGCCGACGCGACCGTGCGGGGCTGTCGGGAGCCGATCGCCGCCAACAAGCCGAAGATCGACCTCCTCGTCGCCTTCGACCAGGAGGCGATCTCCATCGCCCTCCCGGAGCTGGAGGAGACCGGGCGCATCCTCTACGACTCCTCCTCGTTCAAGTCGGAGCTCCCGCAAGCGGTCGGCTTCCCCTTCGCGACCCTCGTCGGGGGCCAGGTCGGACAACCGATCTACAAGAACACGGCCGCCTACGGCGCCGTCTCCGTGATGATGGGCTTCGACGCCGCGCGGACCCGCGCGGTGATCGAGGACCGGTTCATGCGGCGCTCCGCCGAGGCGCTCGAGAAGAACCTGAAGGCGCTCGACATCGGGCGGCGCGTCGCCCTCGAGGCGCCCGGGGTCGCCAACCGCTGGCGGGTGGCGACCGGGGTCGCGCACGACTCCGTCCTCACGACCGGCAACCAGGCCGTGGCCCTCGGGTTCGCCGTCGGCGGCGGACGGTTCTTCGCCGGCTACCCGATCACGCCCGCGACCGAGATCATGGAGTACCTGATGCGCTACCTGCCGCCGCTGCACGGGGTCGTCCGACAGGCGGAGGACGAGCTCGCGGCCGTCAACATGGTCATCGGGGCCGCCTACGCGGGGGCCCGCGCGATGACGAGCACGAGCGGCCCCGGCCTCTCCCTCATGACCGAGGGGATCGGCCACGCGGCGACCGCGGAGGTCCCGATCGTGGTCGCCGACTGTCAACGGGTCGGGCCGTCGACCGGCGAGCCGACCCGGCACGAGCAGTCCGACCTCGCCCACCTGGCGCACCTCGGGCACGGCGAGTTCCCGAAGTTCATCCTCGCCCCCGGGACCGTCGAGGACTGCTTCTACATGACCGTGGACGCGCTCAACCTCGCGGAGCGCTGGCGCCTCCCGGTCCTCCTCCTCCTCGACCAGGCGCTCTGCCAGAACACCGTCACGGCCGACCGGTTCGACCTCTCGAAGGTGAAGGTCGATCGGGGCGCGCTCCTGACCCAGGAGCAGTTCGACCAGCTGGCCACCTACCAGTACTACCAGTTCACCCCGGACGGGGTCTCCCCGCACGTGAACCCCGGGACCAAGGGGGCCTTCAGCCAGGTGACCGGGAACGAGCACGACGAGTTCGGCCACGTCAGCGTCCACCCGGTCAACCGGGTGAAGATGATGCAGAAGCGGATGGAGAAGCTCCACTACGCGCGGGCGGAGCTCCCAATCCCCCACCTCTACGGCGACCCGAAGGCGAAGATCGGCATCGTCGGGTACGGCAGCACCTGGGGTCCCATCCGGGAGACCCAGGAGATCCTCGCCGCGCGCGGCACGCCGACCTACTTCTACCAGGCCCGGACCGTCTTCCCCGTCCCCGAGGAGACCCTCGGGCCGTTCCTCGACGGCGTCGACGTCGCCTACGTCGCGGAGCACAACTACACGGGCCAGTTCCTTCGGCTCATCCGCGAGGCGATGCCCCAGTACGCGCCGAAGCTCAAAGCCGTCACGAAGTGCGACGGCTTCTCGTTCCGCTCCTCCGAGCTGCTCGAGCGCTTCGGGGGGAGGTAGCGACATGGTCCAGAACATGAAGCCGAAGCCCCCGATCTGGTGCCCGGGCTGCGGCGACTTCGGGGTCCTCGCCGCGATCAAGAAGGCCGCCAACGAGGCCGGGGTTCCCCCGCACGAGCTCGTGCTCGTCGGGGGCATCGGCTGCTCGGGGTCGATCCACAACTTCCTCGAGGTCAACGGGATCCACGCGCTCCACGGGCGCCTGCTCGCGCAGGCGGTCGGGATCAAGCTCGCCAACCCGAACTTGACCGTCGTCGCCGCCGGCGGCGACGGGGACGGCTACGCCATCGGGATGGGCCACTTCATGCACGCGTTCAAGAAGAACGCGTCGCTCCTCTACATCGTGAT
>JASHVI010000235.1 GCA_030039525.1 Thermoplasmata archaeon | reverse complement strand
CAACCTGAGCGCCCCGATCCGCCAGGAGGGCTCGGTCTACACCCTGACGGCGTCGATGTCGGGAGCGATCGCCGACGAGGACAACGGCTCCACGATCGACGGTTCGACGTTCACGCTAACGGCCAACCCGAGCCTGCAGGCGGGGGTCACCGTCTCCGACGCGAGCGACGTGACGGTGAACCACCTCACGATCCTCTCGAACGACTACGGGCTCGTCGCCTCCGAGGCGGACGGGCTCACGGTCAACGCGAGCACGTTCGAGACCGACGACAACTCGCTGGTCGCGGAGTACTCGGACGACGTGACGATCACCGGCAACACGATGCTCGGCGGGGGCGGCCTCATCGTCGACTTCGTGGAGAACGTCACGGTCGCGCACAATGACCTCAACGCCAGCGGGGACGCCGGCGCGTGGTTCGACAACGACGCGGACGCGGCGGTCCGGGACAACTACATGATGGCCGATACCTACGGCGCGTACGAGGACTCCGACTCGCACTTCCTCTACTGGGGCAACAACGTCACGGACGACGACATCGGGATCGACGTGACCCAGTCCACGGACACGACGGTCGCCTGGACGAACGCGTCGTTCGTGGGCGACAGTTACCTCTCCATCTACGACTCCGGGAACGTGCGCTCCGAGCACGCCTGGGGGAACGGGGACCTCGAGTTCCTCTTCGCGAGCGTGTTCGAGAACGTCAGCTCGCTCGACGACACCGCGATCAACGCCGAGGACGACCCCTCGTTCTACGCCGAGGACGGGCAGGGCTTCCTGGCCACCGGCGACGCCGCGATCGACTCGACCGCCTACGCGGCGGTGGAGCTCGCCTCGGTGTCGGGGGCCGTGGTCAACGACACGAACGTCTCGGGCTACGCCAACCTCGGGTTCTACCTCGACTCGAGCCAGCACCTCACGCTGGCCAACGACTCGGCCTCCGACGGCGTGGACATCGGCAACGAAGGGGTGGATGCCGAATCCTCCGACGGCGTCGTCATCGACAACCTGACCGCGGTCTACGACTGGTACGGCCTCTACAGCGAGGACTCCGACGCGGTGACGGCCGAGTGGGGAGACTACGATTGGGCGGTCGAGGGCCTGTACTTCGACGGGGGCTCGGAGCTCACGGTCGAGAACCTCTCGGCGGCCTACTCGAGCGACGAGGCCATTCAGGCAGGGGACGTCACCGACCTCACGGTCACGGGGGTCGAAGGCTCCTGGTCGTACGGGGTCGGGGCCGCGATCTCGGAGGCCCACGACGTGGTCCTCTCGGACGACCTCTTCGACCACGCCTACTACGGCGGGATCGGCCTCAGCTCGGTCTACGGATTCTCGCTGATCGGGAACAACCTCACCTTCGACAACGGCTCCTACGGCGCCGCGATCGGGATCGAGCTGGGCCAGGAGGGAACGATCGCCGACAACAACCTCTCCGCGGCGAACTACTCGGCCCTCCTTATCGATGGCCTCGGGATCACCCTGACGGACAACAACCTTTCGGAGGCCACCGCGGTCGGCCTGACCCTCGTCTCCGACACTGATTTCTCGGTCATCGGGAACGTCTTCGAGGACGACGCCCTCTCGTTCGAAATCCAGGGCAACCTCGGCGGCCTGTTCTACCACAACGACTTCTTCGACGACCCGAGCTGGCTCAACCTCAACTCGACGGACCAGATCGCCTTCCAGGACGGATACCCGGTGGGAGGCAACTTCTGGTCGAACTGGACCTCGCCGGACGCGGAGAGCGGACCCGGCCAGAACGTGCCGGGCGCCGACGGCATCGTCGACGAGCCGCTGGTCCTCAACGCGACCCTCGAGGATCAGTACCCCCTGGTCGACCCCTGGTCGCAGCACCTCGTCACCTTCACCGAGACCGGCCTCGGCGCCGGCATCCGATGGAGCGTCGCGGTCGACGGGTCGGTGCTGAACAGCACCACCTCCACGATCGTCTTCCCGGAGCCGGACGCGGCCGACTCGAGCCTCCCGTACTTGGTCGCCTCGGTCAGCGGCTACCGGACGACGAGCTCCGCGGGCGGCACGATCGTCGAGGACCGCACGAACGTCGGGGTCTCCGTCACCTTCGCGCCGTTCACCTACACGCTGACCTTCCGGGAGACCAACCTCACCACCGGCACGACCTGGTCGGTCTCGGTCGGCGGCAAGACCCTCAGCTCGGCGAACGCGACAATCACGGACCCGGTCGCCAACGGGACCTACGCCTACGTTCCGCTCGGGGTCACCGGCTATGTCCTCATGACCTCGGAGGGGAACGTGACGGTCCAGAGCCGCGGCGCGACCGTGACCATCGGGTACTACGCGATCCCGTCGTCGACCTCGACCGGCCCGTCGACCTCGAGCAAGAGCTCCGGGACCTACCCGGCCTCGCTCGTCTACGGGCTGGTGGGGGCCCTCCTCCTCGCCGCGATCCTGGCGATCGCGGGCTTCGCGCTCTACGCCCGCTCCCGGCGGCCGCCCCCCACGGCCGCGCAGCCCTGGACCCCGCCGCCCTCTCCGGCACCGCCTCCGGCA
>JASHVI010000234.1 GCA_030039525.1 Thermoplasmata archaeon | reverse complement strand
GAGGCGGAGTACGCGAAGCTCGCCGGCTCATACCGGATCGACCTCGAGCTGCTCGAGGGCGCGAAGTCCCGCCTCATCGTCATGCACCCGCTGCCACGCGCCGGGGAGATCGCCCCCGAGGTCGACGCGACGGCCCACGCCGCCTACTTCCGGCAGGCCTTCCTCGGCGTCCCGGTCCGGATGGCGCTGCTCTCCCTCATCCTCTCCGGGAAGGCGGCGTAGGTGGGTACCCCCGTGCGCGAGCTCCGGATCACGCCCATCCGCAACGGCACCGTGATCGACCACATCGGGGACGGCCTCGCCCTCGAGGTCCTCCGGATCATCGGGGTGAAGGAGCTCGACAAGGACTCGACGGTGAGCGTCGCCCTCCACGTCCGGAGTCAGAAGACCGGCTGGAAGGACATCGTCAAGGTCGAGAACATGGAGCTCTCCCCCCGCAAGGTCAACGCGATCGCGCTCATCGCGCCGACCGCGACGATCTCGATCATCCGCGAGTTCAAGGTCCGGGAGAAGCGCACCGTCGACCTGCCGGACCGGATCGTGGGGGTGCTGCGGTGCCCGAACTCCAACTGCATCACCCACCAGCCGGAGCCGGTCGAGAGCGAGTTCGAGGTCGCCCGGCGAACGCCGGTGGTCCTGCGCTGCGTCTACTGCGAGCGCTCGGTGGACGAGTTCCTGCCGCTGCTCGCGTAGGGCCGGGGCGTTGAACGGAGCCCTCGCCTTCCTCCTCGTCTTCGCGACGATCGCCGGCTTCGAGCTCGGCGACCGGACGAACTTCGCCCTGATCTCGTTCACCGCCCGGGAGCCGCCGCTCCCGGCGTGGATCGGCGCGGCGGCCGCCTTCCTCGCCACGACGATCCTCGCCGTCGTGATCGGCGGCGTCGCGGTCGCGTTCCTGGGGCCGGACCTCTGGCTCGTCCGGCTCGCCGGCGGGCTCCTCCTGCTCGCCTACGCCGCCTACCTGGCGATCGGCCCCGGGTCCGACGGCGCGACGCGGGCGGGACGCTCGGTCCTCACGACGGCGTTCCTCATGATCTTCCTGCTCGAGCTCGGCGATACGACGATGATCCTCACGATCAACTTCGTCGCCACCTACGCCGACGCGCTCCTGGTCGGCGGGGCGGCCGCGCTCGGGCTCGTCACCGTGGCGACCGTCGCCTGCCTCCTCGGTCCGAGGCTCGGGGAGCGGGTCGAGCCGGCGGCGCTGCGACGGATCGTCGCGGGGCTGCTCGCCCTCGTCGGGGCGTTGACGATCCTCTACGCGGTCGACCCGGGGGCCTTCTCGGTGCTCGGGGCGGCCTGAGCGCGCGAGCGCCGGACGAGGGGCGCGAGCCACTCGCGCCACTCCGGCCGGAGCGCCGCGTCGAGCTCGGGCTCGGCGAGGTGACGGAGGTGCTCCTCGAGCGCGTCGTCCCGGCCGGTGGTCGCCTCGAGGATCGCGAGGCGCAGCCGGGCCTCGGCGCGGAGGCGCGGGGCCGTCGCACCGGGGGGCTGCTCGGCGATCGCCTCCCAGCGGTCCCGGGCCTCCCGGGGCGCGTGGGTCTCGGCGTGGTACCGGCCCTCCAAAAGCCAGAGCTTCAGGAGGAACGGCGACGGCGGGACGAGGTGCAGGGTCTCGACGATCTCCCGCGCGCGCAGGAGCGTCCCGGCGGCCCGCGCGTCGGCGTTCTGCTCGAGGAGGAGCGCCGCCAGCCCGAGCTGGTGGGCGAGCTCGACAGGAAGGTTCCGCAGGCGCAGGGCCGACTGGATCGCCTTCTCCCGGGCCCGGCGCGCCACCTCCCGCTCCCCGCGCACCTCCCGGAGGCGGAGGAGCGCCTCCTCGGCCTCGAGCTGGAAGCCGGCGCGGCGGGTCCTACCGAGGACCCGGTCGGCCGAGATGAGGAACCGCTCCGCGAGCCGCTGCTCCTCCGCCGTCCCCTCGATCAGGCTCCGGCCGACGGCGAGCATGGCGAGCGCCTGGGCGGGGCCCGGGTTCGTTTCGCGCGCGATGATCGCGCCCCGCCGGGCCTCGGCCTTCCCCTTCACGGGCCGGCCCCGGTCGAGGTCGTAGAGCGCGAGGACCGACTGCAGCAGGGTCTCGGCGGCGCGGATCCCCGCACCGTGGCAGCGCTCGGCCAGCTCGACGATCTGGGTGGCCATCGACGGCTTCGGGCCGAGGCACTCGAGCACCGGCACGCTCGCCTCCATCCAGTCCTCGAGCCGCTCCGGCGCGATCGCGCCCTCGATCGCGGCCGCGATCCCCTCGTGCAGGGCGAGCTCGGCCTCGTCGAGCCTTCCGGCGAAGGCGAGGGCGCGGAACTCCAGGAGCCGGATCTCCGCCTCCGCTTCCCATCGGTCCGCCGCCGGCAGGGACGGGACGCACTCGCGGGCCTTCCCGAGCGCCTCGCAGGCCGTGTCGTAGGCGTGGAGGCGCTCGGTCAGCTCGGCGGTCTCCAGGAGATAGCGGAGCGCGTTCGGGCCCCGGTACCACTCGTAGTAGTGGTGGGAGAGCTCGAGCCGACGATCGAGGCTCGGCTCCGGATTGAGGGCGGCCAGCGCCTCCGCGATCTCCCGGTGCATCTCCGAGCGCTCGGTGACCGGGATCATCTCGGGGACCTGGTGGGCGTAGGTGGCGTGGGCGAACAGGATCTTCCCGTCCTCGACCTTGACGAGCTGGGCCTCCACGGCCGGGAGCAGGGCGTCGGCGAGCTGCGGGAAGGTCAGCCGGGCCACCCGGCTGAGGGTGACCTCCCGGACCTCCCCCCCGATGAGCGCGGTGAGTCCGAGGATCCGGCGGCTCCCTTCGGGGAGCTCCTCGAACAGCTCGCGCACGCGCCGGACGTCGCGCGGGTCGTCGACGGCGTGGGTGAGCCTCAACCAGTCGACGTCGCCGTGGCCCAGGAGGCGCTCCTCCCAGCTGGCGAACGCGGCCACCGAGCTGTCGAGGCTGAGGACGAGCCCGACCGGCCGAAGCCGGGCCCGTTCGGAGAGATAGAGCAGCACCTCGCGGCTCTCGGCGTCGACGAAGACCGCCTCGTCCACGCAGACGAGCACCGGGAGCGGGCCCTCGCCCCGGGTATCCTCGACCATCCGGTGCCAGAACTCCTCGGGGTCGACGCGGACCGCCCCCCGGGAGCGCGACGGCCCCCCGAAGAGCGGGGTCGTCCCCCGGGGACGCTCGCCCCTCCGGCGACCCAGCGGGGCCGACTCCGGGTCCACGGGAAGGTACGCGAACGGCCCCGTCGGCATCTCCGCCTCGGCCTCGGAGGAGGGCTCGGCGGCGGCGACCTCGGGCGCGAGGTGGTCGAGCGTCTCCATCGCGGCGAAGGCCGTGTCGCGCGACCGGTACTCGCCGCGCAGGTTGTGGACCCGGCCCCCGACGCGGGCGACCTCGGCGCGGATCTGCTCGAGCAGCTCGCTCTTGCCGCTCAGCGGGGGACCCGCGATCACGAGGGTGCGGCCGCTGCCGCACGAAAGCCCCTGCAGGAGGCGGCGGGCCGGCGAGGCGATCGGCATCCCGGTTGCGTCCCGTCATTCCTCGGCGCTCCCGGGATTTAAGGCCCCCGACGGCGGCGACGCCGACCACCGCCCGCTTAAGTCGCGGGTCCGGTACGGCGCCGTCGTGCCGGCCTCGATCGCCCGACGCCGCCGGGCCCACCTGAAGCGAGCGATCCGACCGGTCGACGTCCGGAAGGTCCGGGGGCTCGGCGACCTCCTCACTGCGTTCCAGGGGACCTCGATCCAGGCCCGGAACCTCGGGCGGTGCCTCGAGGTCTGGGAGAACGCCCTCACCGACCCGAAGCGCCCGACGATCCTGCTCGGGCTCTCCGGTCCGCTCATCGCCGCCGGGCTCCGGCGGGTCCTCCGGGACCTCGTCGACTGGGGGCTCGTCGACGTGGTCGTCTCGACCGGCGCGGTCCTCTACCAGGACCTGTACCAGAGCCGGAGCGTCGGGGGCCGACACTGGATGGGCACCCCGACCGCCGACGACGTCGCGCTGCGCTCCCTCTACCTCGACCGGATCTACGACACCTACGTCGACGAGCTGAAGTTCGAGGAGACCGACCGGCTGATCGGCCGGGTCACCGAGGAGTTCCCCGCCCGACCCGCCTCTTCGCGGGAGTACCTCGCCTTCCTGGGGTCCCGGTTCGACGACCCGGAGTCGATCCTGGCCACGGCGGCGCGCCGGGGCATCCCGGTCTTCTCCCCGGCGCTGATCGACTCCTCGATCGGCATCGGGCTCACCCTCCACTACCAGAAGCACCGCGGGGGCCCCCGGTTCCTGCTGGACGCGGTCCGGGACAACTTCGAGCTCGTGCAGATCCTGAACGCCTCGCCCCGCACCGCCGTCGTGTACCTCGGCGGGGGCACGCCGAAGAACTGGATCAACGATGGCATCGTGAT
>JASHVI010000233.1 GCA_030039525.1 Thermoplasmata archaeon | reverse complement strand
GCGTTTCGGCTCGCGCGGCGCCGTAACGACGCGCGCCGGGAGCATTTCGAAGGTGGGAGGCAGCGACGGCCCGGGTCGGAGCGGATTCCGCCCTCCGTTGGACACCCGTTCCGGGGGCAGGGTCACCGGCGCGCGCCGGTTCCCCTCGGGCTCCGACCGCCGTCGGGTGCCCGCGCGGCACGATGCCCTCGGAGCGGATCGGAGCTACGGATGCCGGGCGAGCGCACAGGGGGGTGCTGGGCATTATTTTAGGATTCTAATCACATTATTAAAGCAACAATTAGATATCTAAAATTGACACGACTTAAGTAGCGACTTCCCTCTCGTTTTCCCCATGGATGCCTACAGCTCCCGCGTGATGGGACCGGAGATGGCCTTGGTGAACGCGCGCCACCTGGAGGTCGCCTCCAACGCAGCCCTCCGGCCCCTGCTGTGCGACGAGTACGGCGGGGGGCAGGCCGACGGGTGGGTCATCTCCGAGGTCGAGGAGTGGCGGAGCGGCCTCGCCCGCGCGCGCCGGAGCGCGACGGCTCAGCGCCTCGCGAAGCTCCTCCGCTGGACCTCGGCCTCGAGGTCCTCGGGCGAGCGGCCGCTCCGCAGGCGCGGCCGGACCGAGGGCTCGATCCAGAGCGTCGAGCCGCGCACGACCGTCGCGAGCTCCTGTCCGTCCACCCAGCCGAGATCGCGCACGTTCTTCGGCGGCACGCTCAGCACCCACCGGTAGTACGTCGTTCCTTCGTACACCCGGTTCACGACCTTCCGCAGCCGCATGGAACGTTCGTCCTTCCCCCTGAATGACTGATGTTTAGATAACTAAATCGGTTATTTGTTAAATAGCGATGTCGCCCCTCCCCCCGCCGATGCTCCCGAGCTACCCGGAGCCGGTCCGTCGACGCCTCGCCCAGAACGTCCTCGAGCGGAGCCTTCGGCTCGCCCGCGGGGAGAACGTCCTGATCGAGACCTGGAGCGCCACGCTCGACTGGGCCGAGAGCTTCGCTCTCGAGGCCCGCCGGCTGGGGGCCCGTCCCCTGCTCATCCTGGAGGATGAGGAGACGTTCTGGCGGAGCGTCCGGGAGGCGCGGGCGGCCGACGTCGGGCGCGTCGGCGGCCACGAGTGGGCGGCCCTCAAGGCCGCCGACGCCCACGTCTTCCTCTACGGCCCCCTCGACACCGCGCGGGAGGAGGCGCTCCCGATCTCGGTTAAGCGGCGCATCGAGGCCGACGACCACGAGTGGTTCCGCCTCGTCGAGAAGCGCGGGATCCGGTGCGTCCGCTTCGACCTGGGCCGCACCAGCGAGCTCTCCGCGGAACGGTTCGGGGTCGACGTCGCGGCGTGGCGGAAGGAGCTCATCGACGCCGCGTCGGTCGACCCTCGCGAGCTCCAGAAGGAGGGTCTTCGGGTCGCCCGGATCCTCCGCCACGGGCACGAGGCGACCATCACCCACCCGAACGGCACCGAGCTCACGCTGCGCCTCGCGGGCCGGACCCCCCGGGTCGATGACGGCGTCATCGACGACGCCGACCTCCGGGCCGGCAACGTGGTCACGGTCGTCCCGAGCGGCGTCACCTCGGTCACCGTCGACGAGCGGGTGGCGGAGGGGACCTTCGTCGCCAACGTCATGGGGGTCATGTACGACTCCGGTCGGCAGGCGGCGATCGCCGGCGGGAACTGGACGTTCCGGAACGGCCGGCTCAGCGAGTACTCCTTCACCCAGGGGGGGGAGGAGTACCGTCGCGCCTTCACCAAGCTCGGTCCCGGCAAGGACCGCCCCGGGCTATTGTCCGTGGGTCTCAACCCGAGGACCACGTCGATCCCGCTGCTGTTCGATCAGGAGCGCGGGGTGATCACGCTCGCCGTCGGGCGGAACTCGTACCTGGGGGGGAAGACGAAGATGCCCCACCTCACGGCGTACCAGGCGGTCCGCGGGGCGACGCTCCGGGTCGACGGCGAGACGGTCGTCGAGGCCGGGCACATCCTCTAGGTTCCCGACTTCCCGGCCCGGAGCTCGGCCCCGCCCTCCGATCCGGAGGCCCCGGGACCCGGCGGTCTCCGCTACGAGAACTCCTCGCGCTGGAAGATCAGGAGCCCGAGGATCGCGGTGAAGAGGAAGTAGCCGAGCATGATCACGATCCCCTCCGGGTACGTCGGGTTGTAGGTCGTGATCGTCGGGCCCATCCCCGAGACGCGGCCGACGTGCGTCATCACGACGTGCGCGGGGATCGTCGCGTCGAACGGGTAGCCGATCACCGGGGAGGCGTAGGAGAGGATGAACCACGGCTCGACCTTCGCGAGCCCGGCGACGAGGTCCTCCAAGAGGCTGAAGCCGAAGATGAACAGGATCGCGACGACGAGGACGGCGTAGGTGCTCGTCTTGAAGAGCGAGGAGAAGAGGAAGGTCGCGCCGAGCAGCGCGAGCAGGTAGACGATCGCGAGGACGAACGACTCGAAGAAGGCGAGGCTGAAGGCGCCGCCCCCGAAGTAGTAGGCGTCGTTCCCGACGACGATCACCGCGAAGGCGAGGACGGCGACCAGCGAGGCCGCGAGCGCGGCGAGGTACTTCCCCGCGTAGACCGTCGTGCGGCGGACGGGGAGGCCCATGAGGAAGTAGCCGGTCTTGTTCTGGAACTCCCCGGCGATCGCGTCGCCCCCGAAGATCACGCCGGCGAAGACGATGACGATCGTGACGCCGCCGGCCCAGACGCCGCCGTAGAAGAGGTCCGAGGAGCCGATGAGCGAGGCCGGCCGAAAGTAGCCGATGACGGCGGTGAGGATCGCCCCGAGGACGGCGACGATCGCGAGCATCAGGATGAAGCGGCGCGAGAAGAGGTAGTCCCTCAGCTGGTAGCGGGCGAGCCGGAGGACCTGCGTGGTGCTCCCCGGGGAGGTCCTCGGCTCGGAGCGCTCCGGAGCCCGGGCGGTCGCGTCGGCGGTCGCTCCGGCCACGCTAGTCCCCCCGCTCGATCTGGGAGAGGTAGACCTCCTCGAGGGCGCTCTTCGACTCCTGGAAGCCGACGAGGCCGAGGTCGAGGCCGGCGAGGGCCCGGAGGACCTGGGACTGCTCCGGAAGCCCCCCCTTCAGGGAGAGGCGGAGCCGCCGCGGGTCGAGCCGCTCGACGCCGGCGATGTTCGCGATCGGCTGGACCCGTCCGGAGAGGTCGGCGTCGGAGACCGGGCCGGCGAAGCTCACGTCGACGCTGACCATCCCGTGGGAGAACCGCGCCGTGATGTTGTCGAGGGTGTCGTAGAAGAGCAGCTTCCCCCGGTTGATCAGCGCGACCTCGTCGCAGACGTCGGTGACCTCGGGGAGGATGTGGCTGCTCATCAGGATGAGGCGGTTGCGGCGCTTCAGCCCGCGGACGATGTCGCGGACCTCGACCATCCCGCGCGGGTCGAGGCCGGTCGCGGGCTCGTCGAGGACGAGGATCTCCGGGTCGCTGACGAGCGCGGCCGCGATGTTGATCCGCTGCTTCATCCCCTTCGAGAACTTGCCGACCTTCTTGTCGGCCCACTCGGCCATCTTGACCTCGGAGAGCGCCTCCGGGATCCGGACCCTCCGCTCCGCTGCGTCGACGCCCCGCAGGTCGGCGACCATCTCGAGCGCCTGGAACGGGGTGAGCGAGGGGTAGATCTCCGGCGACTCGATCAGCACGCCGGCGGCGTCGAGGGCCCGCTTGCGGTCCTGCTGCACCGAGCGCCCGTTGAGGAAGCACTCGCCCCGCGTCGGGAAGATCATGTCCGTGAGGACCTTCAGGGTCGTCGTCTTCCCGGCGCCGTTCGGGCCGAGGAACCCGACGCACTTGTTCCCCTCGACCTTGAGGGAGAGCCCGTCGACCGCCGTGAACCGGCCGAAGCTCTTCGTCAGCTCCCGGATCTCGAGCGAAGGGGCGGTCACCTGGTAGCGCTCCGGCCCCGCGACGGGCGGCCGTCGGGGGGTTCGCGGTACTTCACGTACGCTCACGCCGTGGCACGGCGTGACACCCCGGGGCGGGGGGCCCGTTCCGGACCCGGACGCTACCGGGGTACGTCGGGGGGCGGTGGGAGCGCGCGGCGCGTCGGCCGCGCCGGCGTCGCCGGGGACGGTGGGGGCGGCGGCGGGGCGCCGCGCCGTCGGTACGCCCAGAGGGCCCCGGCCGAGACCGCGACGATCGCGGTGAGCGCGGCGAGGGTCTCCTCGAGCCCGAGCGCGGCATGGGACGGGCTCGACGGGGCGAGGACGACGCGCACCGAGGCCGTCGCCGTCGCGGTCGCGTTGAGGGCGTCGGTCACCTCGAGCGTGAGGAGCTCGGCGCCGGTCGCGCCGGCGAAGAGGTGGCGGACCGTCGTCCCGGTCGCGTTCTCCCCGTCGGCGAAGGCCCAGTCGTACCGGTACGGTCCGGTCCCGCCGGTGATGTTCGCGGTGAAGGTGCCGGTCCCTCCGAGCGGGACCTCGGTCGACCCGCCGATCGCGACCGAGAGCGGGGGGGCGACCGCGACGTCGACCGTGTCGGAGACCTGGGCGCCGGCGCCGTCGGTCAGCGCGACCGTG
>JASHVI010000232.1 GCA_030039525.1 Thermoplasmata archaeon | reverse complement strand
AAGCGGGTCCGCCCCCTCCTGATGGCGGCGACCTACCGGGCCCTCGGGCCGGAGTCGACCGACCCGATCCGCTCCCTCGCCGCCGCCTTCCAGCTCATCCACACCGCGAGCCTCGTGCACGACGACGTCATCGACCACGCGGAGACGCGGCGCGGGCACCCCTCGATGCCGAGGGCCTTCGGGCTCGCCACCGCGATCGTCACCGGCGACTACCTCTTCGTCCGCGCCTTCGAGCTCGCGGCCGAGTACCCGCGCTCGATCATCCTGCGCTGCGGCGAGTCGTGCGCCGACCTCGTCGAGGGCGAGGTCCTGGAGGACCGGAGCCGCTACGACCTCTCGACCGGCAGCGAGCACTACTACCGGATCATCGAGCGGAAGACCGCCGCGATCGTCGCCGCCGCCCTCGCGAGCGTCGCCGAGATCGCCGGGGCCCGACCGGCCGTCGTCGACGCCTGCGCCGAGTTCGGCCGCCAGCTCGGCCTCGCCTTCCAGATCCGGGACGACCTCCTCGACGTCTTCGGGGACCCGGACCTGCTCGGGAAGCCTCTCTACTCGGACCTCCGGGAGGGGAACCCGACCCTGGTGAGCCTCGAGGCGTACGCCTCGCTCAACGGGGCGGGGCGCGCCGAGTTCGAGCACCTCTTCGCCTTGCGTCGCAAGACCGCGGGGGACCTCCTGAGGCTCCGAGCGCTGCTCGAGGAGTCCGGGGCCGGCGAGCGGGTCACCCGTCGCGCGACGCAGTTCGCCGAGGGGGCCGTGCGGGCCCTCGAGCCGCTCCCGCAGGGTCCGTATCGCTCCCTCCTATCGGCCCTCGCCCGGGGAGCGGCCCTCCGACGCTTCTAGGCGGAGCCGGTGCCCTCGGCGCGGCTCGGCGGAGGGCGCCCGCCCGCGGCGTGGGTCTCATCGGGTCCCACGGGGGGATACCGCCGTAGCAAGGCTATACGCCACGGCTAAGGTCCGCGCCGCATCCCCCCCGGGGGGCGGTCGAGATGGAGCGGGCGGGCATCGCGTGGAAGAGCGTCCTAGGTGGAGGGCTGCTGGCCCTGACCACCCTCCTCATGCTGGGAGTGCCGGTGGCCGCCGCGGGCATCGCGAACGGGGCGTCGGCCCCGTCGGTGGCGACGGCGAGCCCCTCGGTGTCGGTCGGGATCGCTCCGGCGACCTCGGAGGGCAACGAGTGGACGGAGTACATGCAGAACATCCAGCACACCTCCAACCAGTACGTCCCGGAGGACCTCAACCTGACCTCCGCCAAGCATCTCACGATGCTCTGGAACTACTCGACCGGGGACGACGTCGTCTCGGAGCCGACCGTCCTCGACAACCACATCTTCTTCGGGTCCTGGAACGGGTACGAGTACTCACTGGACGCCAACAACGGGACCTTCCGGTGGAAGACGTACACCGGGGCCTCGATCTGCGCGATCGGCGGGCACTCGACCGGCGTCACCTCCACGGCCGTGCTCGAGAACGGCGACGTCTACTTCGGCGGGGGCGGGGAGTACTGGGAGGCGCTCTCCCAGGCGAACGGGTCGGTCCTCTGGCAGATCTACACCGGGAACAACTCCTCGGGGATGCCGGGAGGCGGCCACTACAACTGGGCGAGCGCCGTGCCGTACAAGGGCTACATCTACACCGGGATCGCGAGCCAGTGCGACAACCCGCTGGTCCAGGGCCAGGTCATCAAGATCAACCCGAAGACCGAGAAGGTCGTGGCCCGGTTCAACGTCACGAGCCTGAAGAACATCGGTGGGGGTATCTGGTCGAGCCCCGCGATCGATCCGACGACCGGCGATCTCTTCGTCGGCACGGGGAACATCGGCGGCGTCGGCCCGAACACCACCTACGACGACTCGATCATCGAGCTGAACTCGACCAGCCTGAAGATGATCTCCCACTTCCAGGTCCCGTACTCGCAGCGGGTCGCGGACGGGGACTTCGGGGCCTCGGTGACGCTCTTCCCGTCGGACACCGGGACGCCGCTCGTCGCTGACGCCGACAAGAACGGGATCTTCTACGTCCTCGACCAGAACAACCTGCACGCCGGCCCGGTCTGGGAGTACCCGATCGCCTCGACCAAGACCTACTCCTCGGCGGCGTACCACGGCGGGACCCTCTACGTGGGGAGCGCGACCACCAACATCTCGGGGGTGCCGTACACCGGCTCGCTGCGGGCGTTCAACGCGACCACGGGCGCGATCCTCTGGCAGGACGGACTCCCCGGCCAGGTCTTCGGTCCGATCGTCTATGTGGGCGGGCTCCTGATCGCCGCCCCGGGCCACTACCTGGACGTCTTCAAGGCGACCACCGGCAAGCTGCTCTGGTCGTACGACGCGAACGACACGTTCTTCGGGTATCCGTCGGTGGCGAACGGGCGGATCTACGAGGGGAACAACAACGGCTACCTGTACGCCTTCGGCCTACCCCTGAACGCGACGGCCACGGCCTCGCCGAGGGTCGGACCGGCGCCGCTCTCGGTGCACTTCGCCGTGGTCCCCTACGGCGGCGCGCAGAGCTACCGGGACCGGTGGAGCTTCGGCGACGGCACCTTCTCCAGCTCCCCGAAGCCGACGCACGTCTACTCGGTGGTGGGCAACTACACGGCGACGGTGACGGTCACCGACCAGAACGGCGCGACGTACGCGATCTCCTTCACCATCACGGTGACGACCCCGCCGGAGCGGCGCGAGACCGAGTCGTAGTTCCTCTCGCCCCCGAGTCCGCTCCCGCGCGGGCGGGGGCTCCCGGGCCGCGGGAGACCCGCGCGACGGACCCCCGCGGTTCCGGGACCCCGGAGGGACGCGAGAGGAGGTGGACCCCTCCGAGAGCCCTCGGACGCCGGCCTCCGTAGCGCACGACGCTCGCCTCGATCTCCGCGGCGGGGAGACTCGATCGGAGGGACTCGGGGCTCCACCCTCGAACGAAATCTACTTGTTCTCTCTCCGGGACGTCGAGCCGGCGCCCATGGCCACCGTGAATCCTACTTCTCACCGGAGGGCCCAGGGCTCCCCGACCCCCGCCGGGCCGGCCCCGTTACCGACCCAGCACCTCCCGCCGCGGTGGAGCCCGAAGCGCCTCACCCCGTCGCTGCCCC
>JASHVI010000231.1 GCA_030039525.1 Thermoplasmata archaeon | reverse complement strand
CTCGCCCGGGTGCTGATCGCGACGCGTCCGCAGCTGCGGCCCGACGGGGTGGTCCACCTCTTCGGGACGGGCCACCCGATCTCCTTCGCCTTCGCGGCGCTCTTCGGGGTCGACCTCTTCGATTCGTCGGCCTACCTCAAGTTCGCGCGTCGCGGGAGCCTCATGTTCCCCGACGGCACCGTCGGGATCGACGCGATCCGGGAGGCGATCTGCGGGTGCGCCCTCTGCGGCGCGCGGCCCCTCACCGAGGTCGCGAAGCTCCCGGGGCCCGAGCGGGAGGTCGCGATCGCGGAGCACAACCTCTTCCAGTGCTCCCTCGAGATCGCCCGCATCCGCCAGGCGATCCGCGACGGCGCGCTCTGGGAGCTCGCGGAGCGACGGGCCGCGGCACACCCGGCGCTGCAGGCCGGCCTCCGGGCGGCGGTCCGCGGCGTCCGCGTCTTCCTCCCGACCGAGCCGGACAGTCGCCCGTCGTTCCGGGCGGTCGGGGCGACCAGCACGCTTAGGCCCTCGGTGATCCGGTTCCTCGCCCACGCCCAGGTGTTCCGGACGGGGAAGGGGCCCTACCGGGCGCTCTCGCCCCGGACGCTGACCCCCGGGGCGCTGCGCGGGCTGCCGACGGCGGACCGGAGCGGCGCCCCGATCTTCTGGGAGGTCGCGACCCCGGTGGGGCCGGTGCCGCTCGAGCTGACGGAGCTCTACCCCGTCGGCTGCTACGTCGGCGTCGAGGAGTTCGAGGAGGAGCGCTGGTCGAAGGAGGAGCGCGACGGCGCCCCCGACCTCGCCGGCCTCGAGGTGGAGGAGGGCGCCGACTGGACGGAGCGCTGGACCCGCCGACAGGGGGAGGCGCTCCTCGAGTGGAGCTTCGGGCCCGAGACGGCGAAGCGGCTGGCCGACCGGGCCCTCGTGGGGCGACGCTCGCCCCGCAGCGGCCGGCTCAGGGCCCTCCACCTCCCCGACGGGAGCCCGGCCTTCTTCGTCGGGCCGGACGGCCTGCCCCGGCCGACCTTCGCCGGCGGCACGCTGCTCCACGGGGCCCGGCCCTTCCCGCGCGGCCGGATCATCGTGGCGCCCGACGCGGTGCCGTTCGTCGAGGAGGGGAAGAGCCTCTTCTCGAAGTTCGTCGCCGGCGGGGACCCCACGCTCGTCCCGGAGCAGAGCGCGCTCCTCGTCGACGCCGACGACCGGCTCCTCGGCGTCGGCCGGCTCCTGCTCGCCCCGCCGGAGATGGGACGGCTCGCGCGCGGCGTCGCGGTGCGGGTCACGGCCCACGCGCGCGCGCCGGTCCCCGAGCCCGCGGCCGAGCCCGAGCCGGCGGCCCCGGAGCCCTCCTCCGAGGACGGCCTTTAAGCGGCGGCGCCGCCTCTCGACGCCGACGGGGCCGTGCAGACCTTCCTCCTCCTCCAGCTCGACAGCGAGGGGGCGGCGTACTCGGACATCGCCGACGTGGTCGAGGACCTCGGGCTGAGGCCCCACGGGTCGGGGTACGACTTCGTCTACGACTGGAAGCGCCCCGCGAACGTCCGGGAGATCCTCGAGTTCGGCGACCGGCTGCAGGAGGCGCTGCGGGGCAAGCGCGTCTTCTTCCGGCTGGAGTCGAGCGAGCAGTAGGCCGGCCCGGGCCGGCGCCGCTTAAGGGCTCGCGCGGCGGTCGACGGGCGTGCCGGTCCTCGGGATCGAGTCGACGGCCCACACCGCCTCCGTCGGCATCGTCGCCGAGGGACCCGAGGTCCTCTCGAACGCCTCCGACATGCACCGTCCGAAGGCCGGGGGGATCCACCCGCGGGAGGCCGCGAACCACCACGTCGAGGTGCTCCCGGGGCTCGTCCGACAGGCGCTCGACCGGGCCCACCTCCGCCCGGCCGAGATCGAGGCCGTCGCCTTCTCGCAGGGACCGGGGCTCGGTCCCTGCCTGCGGGCCGGCGCGACGGTCGCGCGGACCCTCTCCCTGCTCTGGGAGCGGCCCCTCGTCCCGGTGAACCACTGCGTCGCCCACGTCGAGATCGCGCGGGCGCTGAGCGGGCTCGACGACGCCCTGCTCCTCTACGCGAGCGGGGGGAACACGCAGGTGATCGCGCACGGCTCCGGCCGGTACCGCGTGCTCGGGGAGACCCTCGACGTCGGCATCGGGAACTTCCTCGACAAGCTCTGGATCGCGCTCGGGGGGAGCTTCCCCGGCGGCCCGGAGATCGAGCGGGAGGCCCGGCAGGGCTCCGAGCTCCTCCCGCTGCCGTACTCCGTGCACGGGATGGACGTCGCCTTCTCCGGGATGCTCACCGCCGGCCTCGCCCTCGCGGCGAAGGGGGCGGCCCGGCCCGACCTCGCCTACTCGGTGGAGGTCACCGCCTACGGGATGCTCACCGAGATCGCGGAGCGCGCGCTCGCGCACCGGGGGCAGGGGGCCGTCGTGCTCGGCGGCGGGGTCGCCTGCAACGGGCGGCTCCGGGAGATGGTCCGCGCGATGGCGGAGGCGCGCGGCACCTCCTCCTTCGCCCCGCCGGCCTCGCTCTGCGTCGACAACGGCGCCATGATCGCCTGGACCGGGCTCCTCGCCCACCGGGCGGGGCTGCGGATCGCGGTCGAGGACTCGGCCGTCCTTCCGAGACAGCGGACCGACCAGGTCGAGCTGCCCTGGCGGTCCTAGCGGAGCCCCGGGCCTACGCGAGCGGGAAGACCCGCATCGCCGCGAAGCTGAGCGTCGCGGAGGCGTGCGGGCCGAGCCCGAGGAGGAGCATGACGTCCGGGGTCATCCGGGGGATCGGCCCCGCGAAGAGCTGCGGCGCGTACTGGGGATCGCCGGGCCCGGTGAGGTCCTCGGCCCCCTTCGTCCCGGCGGTTCCGACCGTCGCGGCCCCCACGGTGTACGTGAGGACGATCGTGTGGCCCGTGCCGTAGACCGACGAGATGCATCCCGGGGTCGGCGTGGGCGAGGAGAGGTACGGGAGGGTCGGCAGGACCAGCGAGGGCCCGGCGGAGCTGGGCTCCCCGTCGACGAAGAGGGTGATGTGCTTGGTGGAGGAGGTGGTGTAGCCCAGGAGGTCGTTCGCGGTGTACTCGACCGGCTGGCTCGGGCTCGAGCCGACGGCGATCGTCGGGGTCGTCGCCGCCCAGGCCTGGAAGAACCAGCTCAGGTTGTAGGAGAAGAGCCACGGCGAGGCGATCACGAACACCCCTTCCGGGAGCGTCCCGGCCGTCGTCGGGGTGGAGACCGGTAACGTACACGTGTAGTGGGCGGAGGTGTAGGTGCTGTTCACCCCGATGCCGTTGGAGAGCGGGACCTCGCTCCCGTTGATCTGGATGGAGATCCGGGGCTCGTCGATGAGGTTGTTCCCGGCGGCGGCGGGGCACCAGGTGCCGTTGAAGTTGGTCGTGCCGGCGGGCGGGTAGTACGGGGGACCGTTCGGGGTGCTGAGGGTGAGGCACGGCGAGGCGATGCCGAACGGGTTGAACAGCAGGAAGGCGATGATCACGGCGATGAGGGCGATCGGGAGCCCGAGGAGCAGCCCGCGGCGCAGCGGGCTGCCGAAGCCCCGCTGGCCCTTCCCGGACTTCGCCTGGGCCCGCTCGCGTCGGCGGAGCGCCTTGCGCTCCTCCGCCGTGAGCTCCTCGGGCTCCTTTTCGTCGTCGGAGCTCTGCAGGCGCCGCTTGGACACGGCCGCCGCAAGACGGAACTCCTAAAACCTCTAGGGGCGGCGTGTCGGGGGGGCGCCGTGGAGTCGGTCGACGTCCTCGTCGTGGGTGCCGGGCCGGCCGGGTCGACCGCGGCCTTCGAGCTCGCCCGCCGCGGCCACTCGGTCCGGATGCTCGAGGAGCACCCGGAGGTCGGCGAGCCGGTGCAGTGCGCGGGGCTGGTCTCGCACCGCGTCTTCGACCTGGGCGGGGACCCTTCGGTGGTGCGGCGCCCGGTGCGGGGCGCCACCGTCTTCGGCCCCTCGATGAACTCGGTCCGGTTCGCGGCCGACGCCCCCCGGGCCTTCGTGATCGACCGGGCCGCGCTCGATCGTCGGCTCGCCGAGCGCGCGGTCGGGGCGGGAGCGACGCTCGCGACCGGCGAGAAGTTCGACGGCCTGGAGGGCGCCCGGAACGGCTCGGTGACGGCGCGGGTGGTGTCGTCCGACGGGCGGCGCTCCGAGGTGAGCGCCCGGCTCGTCGTGGGGGCCGACGGGGTCGCGAGCGCCGTGGCCCGCGCCTTCCGGCTGCGCCGTCCCGTCGAGATCCTGCCCGCCGTCGAGGCGGAGTTTCCGGAGAGCCCGGGCGACGCCGACCAGGTCGAGGTCTTCCTCGGCCGGCGGATCTCCCCGGGGCTCTTCGGCTGGTGGATCCCCGACGGCTCGGGGGGGGCCCGCGTCGGGGTGGCGATCACCCCCGGGCCGGAGACCGCCCGCTCCTTCCTCGACCGGCTTCGGGCCGCGCTGGAGCGCCGCTGGGGGAAGCGCCTGAAGGAGCCGAGCCGCTTCCTCGTCTCCGGCATCCCCATCGGACGGGTCCCCCGGTGCGCCGGCGACCGGGTCCTCCTCGTGGGCGACGCCGCGGCCCAGGTGAAGCCGCTCTCCGGCGGCGGGATCTTCACCGGGATGCGGTGCGCCCAGTTCCTCGCGGAGACGGCCGACGGGGCGCTCCGCGCGAACGACCTCAGCGCGGGCCGCCTCGGCGCCTACGACGTCGCCTGGCGGTCCGAGCTGGAGGCGGAGTTCGATCGGGCCCTCTACCTCCGGCGGATCCTCCTGAAGATGCGGGACCCGGACCTCGACCGGCTCGTCGCGGCGCTCGCGAACGCCGAGCTGCAGGGGGCGATCGTCGCCTTCGGCGACATCGACTTCCCCTCGCACGTCGCCCGTCAGCTGCTGCTGCGCTCCCCGTCGCTCGTGCGGTTCTTCCCGATGGCGCTCGGCGCGCTCTGGGGATCGGCCCCCGCCACGGTCCCCTCGCTGGAGCCCGGGCCGCGCCGCCAGACGACGTAGGCGCCGACGGCGACGAGGACGATGCCCGCCCCGGCGAGGGCGTAGATCGGCAGCCCCGCGTCCGGCGCGGTCACGGAGATCGAGGTCTCGGGGGTCACCCCGTCGACCCCGAGGACGGTCAGGTTCAGCCCGGGCGCGCCGTCCGGGCCGTTCGGCAGCGTCGCCGCGGTCCAGGTGGCGTTCGAGAAGTGGTGCCGGGACTCGAACCGGTACTCCGAGCCGCCGGCGGTGAACGACAGCGCCGTCTCGACGAGGTACGTGCCGGGCGAGGCGCCGCCGCCCGAGACCACGTCGACCGCGCCGCGCTCGGAGCCGGACGGCGCGAGCGCGGCCAGGGAGAGGGTGGCCGACCCGTCGGGCCCCGACGGGCACCCGGCGGGACAGAGACCGAGCCCGGCGGGCGACGGCGAGGTGGCCGGAGTCGAGAGCCCGCTCGCGAAGCCGTAGATCGCGAGGACGAGCGAGAGGTTCCCGAGCGGCTCGGAGAGCGGGTCCGACACCGAGAACGAGAGGGTCCCGGAGGCGCCCGACACCAGGGAGGGTCCCGTGAGGTTCCCGAGGAAGCCCCCGTCGAGGCCGACGGGGATCGGCGCCCCGAGGGCCCGCGGGGCGGCGCCGGAGGAGAGCCCCGCCGGCGCCGGGCCGAGCAGGGCGAGGAGCCCGGCGGCGACGAGGACGACGATCCGGGAGCCGCCACCCGCCGGGGACCGGCGGGTCAGTCCAGTCCGGGGCATTCCTCGGCGTGGACCAGGAGCCGCCCGATCCGCTCCTCGACCCCGGTCGGTCCGGGGGCGCCCCCGCGGCCGAGCAGGCCCCGCGCCACCGG
>JASHVI010000029.1 GCA_030039525.1 Thermoplasmata archaeon | reverse complement strand
CCCGCTCCGGAGCGCCGCCGCCCGTCCGAAACCGTATAGTCGCCGGGCGCTCCGAGCCGTCGGGTTGCCCGTGGCCGAGGAAGCGGTACAGAGGGGTCTCGAGGACGTCGTCGCCCTCGAGTCCCGCATCTGCTTCATCGATGGGCGCGGCGGCCGCCTGATCTACGAGGGGTACGACATCCGCGACCTCGCCCGGTACTCGAGCTTCGAGGAGGTCGCCTACCTGCTCTGGTACGGGGTCCTCCCGACCTCCGCGCGCCTCGCCGAGCTCCGCCAGCGCCTCGCGTCGCTGCGTGCGCTTCCCGCACCGGTCGAGGCCCTCCTCGCCTCGCTCCCTCCGGAGAGCGCGCCGATGGACGTCCTGCGGACGGGGGTCAGCGCCCTCGCGATCTACGAGGCGGCGGAGGCCCGTCCGGGGGGGAGCTCGATCGGGGGCGCCCAGCGGCTGACGGCCGCGATCCCGACGATCCTCGGGGCCTTCCACCGGCGCCGGACCGGGAAGTCCCCGCCGACCTCCCGGCCCGAGCTCGACCACGCCTCCTACGTGCTCTGGGCCCTCCGGGACACCGAGCCCACCGACCTCGAGCGCCACGCGCTCGACGTCGCGCTCATCCTGCACGCCGACCACGAGCTCAACGCCTCGACCTTCGCCGCCCGCGTCACCGCCTCGACGCTCAGCGACCTCTACAGCGCGGTGACGAGCGCCATCGGGGCGCTCAAGGGGCCGCTCCACGGCGGCGCGAACGAGCGGGTCATGGAGCTCCTCGACGAGATCGGGACCGTCGACCGGGTCGACGAGGTCATCCAGCGCAAGCTCGCCCACCACGAGCGGATCATGGGCTTCGGCCACCGGGTCTACAAGGTCGAGGACCCCCGGGCGACGATCCTGAGGGACTGGTCCCGGCAGATCGGCTCGGCCCGCGGCGACCTCCACTACTACGACCTCCTCCGGCGGGTCGAGGAGGTCGTCCACCGGGAGAAGGGGCTCTACCCGAACGTCGACCTGTACTCGGGGAGCGTCTACACGCAGCTCGGGATCCCGAAGGACCTGTTCACGCCGATCTTCGCGGCGAGCCGCGTCGCCGGCTGGACCGCCCATGTCCTCGAGGAGTACCAGGACCTCCGGCTGATCCGTCCGACGGCCCGCTACGTCGGACCGGTCGACCTCGAGTACGTCCCGCTCGCCGTGCGCTCCGAGGGCTCGCACCCCGGCTGAGCGAAAGGACCCGCATCAGCGGGTAGCGGAGATCGTCCCGGTAGGAGAGGCGCACCGTCGCGCGCACGGAGCGGGCGGCGAGCCCGAGGGTCACCTCGAGCATCTCGGGGGTGAGGTAGCCGTAGGCGAGTCGGCCCGTCCCGGCGGGGCCGCCCCGTTCCGGCCGGATCCGCACCGACGCGCGCACGACGTAGGGCTGCAGCCGCACCGCGGCGGCGATGCTCCGGGCGAGCCCGGGAGCCGTGCGGGCGTCGACGGGGGTGCCGAGGTACTGGTGGAAGACCCCGCCCAGCTTGATCCCGGCCTCGAAGAGCAGCGCCTCGCGGACGCTGAGCCGGACGCCGTGGAGGCCGAGGGGCTCAGCCGGCACTCGGGGCCCCCGGCGCGCTCGCGGGACGCACGGTGAACGGTCCCGCCAGGTAGTAGAGGAGGAGCCCGGCGGAGGCGACCGAGAGGGCCCCGAGGGCGAGGTCGTAGGGGAGGCTGCCGGGCGCCGGGCGGAACTGGACCGGGATCTCGGCGAATACCAGCGCCGCGCCGGTGACGGCCATGGGGCCGCGCAGCCGGGCGCCGCGCCGGATCTTCGGGAACGGCACGGGGACGACCATGACGACGGTGGCGAGGAGGGCGGCGGGCAGGAGGACGAGCGGGTGGACCCCGGCGAACCCCGGCACGTCGGTCCAGAGGACGAGGGCGACGATCGCGAGGGCGGTCTGCGGCGTGGGGGCCCCGAGGAAGTCGCTCCGCTGGTAGCCGCGGAGCGTGAAGTACGTCAGGCGGGCGATGGCGAGCGCCACGAGCCCGGCCGCCGCGACCCAGGCGAGCCCCTCGTACGGCGCCCAGCGCCCCGGGGCCTCGGTGTGGACGACGAGGAGCGCGGCCGGCGCGAGGGCGAAGGTCACGGCGTCGGCGACGGAGTCGGCGTAGCGCCCCGCCGCGCTCGGCGGCCCCCCGGCCTTCCGGGCGAGGAAGCCGTCGAGGCCGTCGAAGCCGACGCCGCAGACGATGAGGAGGCCGGCCCAGGTTGGGTTTCCCGCGAGCACGTAGAGGACCGCGCCGACGCCGCAGAGGCCGTTCGCCAGCGTGGAGAGGTGGGCGAAGATCCGCCTCACGCGCGGCCCCGGGCGATCGCGGTCTCGCCGGCCCGCACCCGGTCGCCGACGCCCACGAGGGGCTCGACGCGGTCGGCCGGGAAGAGGATGTCGACCCGGGACCCGAGGGCGATCATCCCGAGGCGCTCGCCGAGGGCCCCCCGCTCGCCGGCCCGGACGTAGCTCACCAGCCGGCGGGCGACGATCCCGGTCATCTGGATCACCTCGACGCCGCCGAGGTCCGTGGTCAGGTGGTAGTGCCGCCGCACGTTGTGCCGGGAGGACTCGAGGTAGGCGGGCCGGAACCCCTCCCCGGTCGTCTCGATCCGGTCGACCGTCCCGGCGAGCGGGAACCGGTTGACGTGGACGTCGGAGACCGACATGAAGACCGAGATCCTCAGCGAGCTCGCGTCGCGGTCGACGGCCCGGACCCGGCCGTCGGCGGCCGAGACGATCTCACCCCTCGGGACGCGCTCCGGATCGCGGAAGAAGACCGCGAGCCCGAGGAGGCCCAGCGCGGCCGCCGAGAGGAGGGCGAGGACGGCGAGGTCCCTCGGCAGGATCCGAGCGGCCCACGCGGCGTATCCGATCGCCAGGACGAGCCCGCCGACCCCGAGGTACCGCCCGGCCGGCGGCGCGAACACGGCGGAGGCCCTACGACTTCAGCACGATCTCGATGTTGACGCCGTCGGGCACCTGGATCCGCATCACCTGGCGCAGCGCCCGCTCGTCGGCGTCGATGTCGATGAGCCGCTTGTGGATCCGCATCTCCCAGTGGTCGATCGTGCTCGAGCCCCCGCCGTCCGGTCCCTTGCGGACCGGGACGCGCAGGTGCTTCGTGGGGAGCGGGATCGGGCCGGCGATGCCGACGCCGGTCTTCGAGGAGATCTCCCGGATCTGCCGGCAGACCGAGTCGACCTTCTTCGCGTCGGTGCCGCTGAGGGAGATCCGGGCGCGCTGCGGCATCGACGGTCCCTAGGGGAACGGCGCCGGGGCGCTTAGCCCTCGCGCTTCTTCACGTCGACGACGACGCCCGCCGCGACGGTCTGTCCCATGTCGCGGACGGCGAAGCGGCCGAGCTGGGGGAACTCCTTGTACTTCTCGAGCACGAGCGGCCGCTTCGGCGTGATCCGGACGACCGCGGCGTCCCCCGTCTTCAGGGTCTGGGGGTTCTCCTCGGCGACCTGGCCCGTCTTCGGGTCGAGGCGCTTCAGGAGCTCGGTGAACTCGCAGGCGACCTGCGCCGTGTGGCAGTGGAAGACCGGCGTGTAGCCGGCGGTCAGCACCGAGGGGTGGTTGAGGACCTGGATGTTCGCGGTGAAGCTCTCGACGACCGTCGGCGGGTTCGAGGCGGGGCCGGCGACCTCGCCGCGGCGGATGTCGTTCTTGTCGACGCCGCGGACGTTGAAGCCGACGTTGTCCCCGGGGATCGCCTCGGTGACCGCCTCGTGGTGCATCTCGACGGACTTGATCTCGCCGGTCTTGCCGCTCGGCATGAACGTGATCTTGTCCCCGATCTTCAGCTTGCCCGTCTCGACGCGCCCGACGGGCACGGTGCCGATCCCCGTGATCGTGTAGACGTCCTGGACCGGAAGGCGCAGCGGCTTGTCGGTCGGCTTCTCGGGGACCTTGAGGTTGTCG
>JASHVI010000230.1 GCA_030039525.1 Thermoplasmata archaeon | reverse complement strand
GCTCGAGCGCGCTCACGGCGAACACCTCCCACGTCTACGACGGGGCCGGGAACTTCGGGGCCGCCTGCGCCGTCGAGGACGGGGCGGGCGAGACCGTCCTCAACACCTCGACGGTGGAGGTTTC
Organism: Thermoplasmata archaeon; assembly: GCA_030039525.1. Taxonomy (GTDB): domain Archaea; phylum Thermoplasmatota; class Thermoplasmata; order Lutacidiplasmatales; family UBA184; genus Lutacidiplasma. The sequence goes on along the minus strand of JASHVI010000230.1, from coordinate 2,967 downwards.
CACCGACCCGGTGGCCGTCCTCACGATCTCCTCGCTCGCGTCGGCCCCCAACGCGACCCTCTCCTTCTCCGTCAGCCTCCTGAACGGCTCGACGCCGTACGAGAGCTACGGGATCAGCTTCGGCGACGGGACCACCGCGGTCGGGGCCAGCGCCTCGCACGCCTTCCACGAGATCGGCAACTACACGGTGGCCGGCCACGGCCGCGACGCGAACGGCGTCGCCGCCCGGACGACCGAGATCGTCCACGTGACGACCCTCACCCTCGCCGTGGTCCCGCCGGCGATCGCGACCCTGCGGCCCTCGACGAGCTACTCCTTCGCCGCCCTGCCGAGCGGCGGCGCCGGGGCGCCGTACACGGTCGCCTGGAGCTTCGGGGACGGGACGACGGCGACCGGGACGACCCCCGCCCACGCCTACGCGAAGGCCGGCACCTTCACGGTCACGGTCGAAGCGACCGACCGCCTCGGCAGCTCGGTCTTCCGCAACCTCAGCGTCGCCGTCGTGGCGCCGGTGAAGGCCCCCTCCCTCTGGTCGGACCCGTGGCTCCTCCTGATCCCGGCGGGGCTCCTCGGCGCCGTGTCGACGGACGTGGCGCGCCGGCGGTACCGCGCCCACGAGTCGAAGGAGCTCTCCGGGGCGGCCCAGTACGTCCTCCCGACCGATCCGGAGCGGACGATCACCGGCGTGCGCAAGTGCCGGAACTGCGGCACGACCAACAGCGCGGTCCGCGAGACCTGCGGGACCTGCGGCGCGACCCTGCCCCGCCCGGGCCTGTTCGGCTAGCGCGGCCGAAGGCCCGCTCCCCCGGGGGTACCCTGGTGGCGTCGGCCCCCGAATCGGATTCATATCCCCCGCGCGCTCTTCCGGCATGACCGACCACCCGCGCCCCGTCGTCCAGCGCTTCTCCGGGCACGAGACCCTCGAGGGGGCCGGGGTCCGGCTCCGCCGGGCCTTCGGCAACGGCGAGGTCCCGCTCTTCGACCCGTTCCTCCTCCTCGACAACTTCGGCTCGAAGGAGCCCGCCGACTACCTCGCCGGCTTCCCCTGGCACCCCCACCGAGGCATCGAGACCGTGACCTACATGCTCGACGGCCAGGTCGACCACGGCGACTCGCTCGGCAACTCCGGCACGATCGGCGCCGGCGACGTCCAGTGGATGACGAGCGGCAGCGGGATCATCCACCAGGAGATGCCGAGGCGCTCCGAGCCGCTGCTGCGGGGCTTCCAGCTCTGGGTCAACCTCCCGGCCCGCGCGAAGATGGGGGTCCCCGCGTACCGGGGCCTCCGGGGCGGGGAGTTCCCGGTCGAGACGACCGACGACGGAGCGCGGGTCCGGGTCGTCTCGGGGCGCTTCGGCTCCGTCGAGGGCCCGGTCCGGGGCATCTCGGTCGACCCGACCTACCTCGACGTCACCCTGCCTCCGGGCGGAAAGTTCCAGCTCCCCCTGCCCCCGGAGCACACCGCCTTCGCGCACACCATCGACGGACCGGTGCGCTTCGGCCCCTCGGAGGGTCCGGAGTCCCCGGCCGGGGAGACGACCCTCTTCGGCCCCGGGGACCACGCCGCGGCGTCGGCGGGGCCCGCGGGCGGCCGCTTCCTGCTCGTGGCGGGGCGCCCGCTGCACGAGCCGGTCGCCTGGTACGGTCCGATCGTCATGAACCACCAGAGCGAGCTCTCGGAGGCCGTCCGCGAGCTGCGGGCCGGCACCTTCGTCAAGGAGCGGCGCCCCGTCGTCGAGGAATAGGGCCCCCGGGGGCCGAGCCTCACCGGAGGCGGACGATGACCTCGAGGTACTCCGAGGGGATGACGAGGCTCGGGTCGCCGGAGCGGTTGAACCGCTGGCAGAGGTCCAGCAACGCCGCGCGCATCTGCTCCCGGCCCTCGGCGTCGCGGGCGGCCAGCGCGTCGACCACCGGGCCGAACCCCTGGCAGAGGTAGTCGACGTACCGGGCCTCCGAGGGCCCGCGCAGCCGGATCGTCCGGGTCGCCGTCGAGAGCTCGTCGGCGCGCCGACCGAACCAGGCCATCATCCGCTCCCGCGCCCCCCAGATCGTCGGGAGGACCGCGCCCTCGCCGAACGGATCGACGAGGCGGTAGAGCTGGCCTAGGAAGCCGCCGGGCGTCCAGCTCGCGAGCCCCAGCGCGCCGCCGGGCCGCGTGACGCGGACGAGCTCCTCCGCGGCGGCGTCGGGGTCGGCGGTGAACATGACGCCGAAGGTGGAGACCGTGAGGTCGAACTGGGCGGGCGCGAACGGCATCGCCTCGGCGAGGCCGACGACCGGGCGCAGCCTAACCCCCTCCGCCTCGGCCCGGGCCACCGCGAATCGGAGCGAGGCGGCGCTCGGGTCGAGGGCGAAGGCCTTCGCCCCGCGGCGGGCGGCGCCGAGGGCGGTGTTCCCGGTGCCGGCCCCGACGTCGAGGAGGGTCTGGCCGAATCGCAGGTCGAGCGTCTCGAGGAGGCGCTCCCCCGCGGGCACGAGGGCGGCGGAGGCCTTCCGGGGGTCCCCGGACTCCCAGACGGAGGGGGGCGCCGCGACCTCCGGAACGATCGGCTCCGCCGGCGCCGACGGGTCCTCCACGGCTCCCTAGACGACGCGGGGGGTTCTTGAGACTCCCGCCGGGCCGGTCGACGGGGTCGCCGGGGGCGACGCGCCGGCCCGGCCGGTCCCGCTTCCGCTTCCGGAACGAAGGGTTTAGCCCCGGGGCCCCTTGCCCGGGGCGTGGCGCCCCGGGTCACCCTCTACCACATGCCGATCAGCCACTACTGCGTCTGCGCCGAGCGGATACTCGCCTTCAAGGGCCTGCGCCCGGAGATCGTCCGGGTGCCGTACCACGACAAGCGCGCGCTGATCGCCGCCACCGGCCAGGACTACGTCCCCGCGCTCGTCTGGGACGGGCGCGTCGTCCCTTGGACCGAGATCCCGGAGTTCCTCGAGGCGCAACGCCCAACCCCGACGCTCTACCCG
>JASHVI010000229.1 GCA_030039525.1 Thermoplasmata archaeon | reverse complement strand
TCGCGGCGAAGGATCTTCGCGTCGCCGATCGGGCGCTCGAGCGGGTCCGGGAGCGAGCGCGCGCGGCACTCGAGGGGGTCCCCGCGGAGACGCGGGACCCGCTCCCGGACGGGCGGACCCGGTACTCGCGGCCTCTCCCCGGTCGGGACCGGATGTACCCCGAGACGGACGTCCCCCCGGTACCGGTGACCGCCGAGCGGCTCGAGCGTTTGCGCGCGGAGCTCCCCGAGCCTCCGGCGGCCGCCCGACGACGCGTGGCCGAGCGTCTCGGGCTTCCCGAAGAGGTCGTCCGGCAATTGCAGAGCGTCGGGGAGCTCGACCTGCTGGAGGAGCTCGTCGCCTCCGGAATTCCGGCCGGGTTGGTCGCCCGCGTCCTGACGCAGGAGCTCCCCGCGGTCCGGGCCGAGCGTCCGGCCGCGGAGGAGATCCCCCACGAGCGGCTGCGCGAGACCCTCGCGGGGGTCGTCAGCGGCCGCTTCTCGAAGGAAGGCGTCGCCCCTGTGCTCCGGGCGTTCGCCGACGGCGCCCCGAGCCTCGACGAAGCGATCCAGCGGGCCGGTCTCGGCTCGGAGTCCGCCGGTGACCTGGATGCGCTGGCGCGCGCCCTGGTCCAGCGCAATCAGAGCCTCGTCGCCGCCCGGGGGGAGGCGGCCTTCGCCCCGCTGATGGGGGACCTGATGAAGGAGCTCCGCGGCAAGCGGGACGGGCGCGAGATCGCCGAGGCCCTTCGGCGCGCCCTCGCGGAGCGCCCCGGGGCGGGCCGTTAGCAGACTCATGCGGCGAGAATCGCCGGCGCAGCTCGACGGCCCGCGCCTCGGCCGGGAGCTCCGGGCGGTGGTGACCGACATCGACGGAACGCTCACCGGGACCGACCGCGCCCTCGACCCGGGCGCGATCGGCGCGCTCCGGCGCCTCGACGGCGCCGGGATCCCCGTCGTGCTGGCCACGGGCAACGTCCTCCCTGTAGCCCTCGCGATCCACCGCAGCCTCGGGCTCAGCGCCCCGATCGTGGCCGAGAACGGCGGGATCGTCTACACGAAGATCGACGGGCGCGAGCGGATCGAGCGGCTCGCCGACCGCCGCGTCGCGTGGGCCGCGTTCCTCGCGGCGCGGAGGGCGGGGCTGCCGCTCCGCCGCCTCTTCACCGATCGCTGGAGAGAGACCGAGGTCGCCGTCGAGCCGAACGTTCCGGTGCGAGCGATCGCCCGTGCGATCCGGGACCGGCCCGTGCGCGTCGAGGGGACCGGGTTCGCGGTGCACCTCATGCAGTCCGGGGCGGGCAAGGAGGTCGCGGTCACCCGGGTCCTCGATCGGCTCGGCCTGCGTTGGGGCGAGTGCCTCGTCGCCGGCGACGGCGATAACGACGTCGGGATGATCCGATCCGCGGGGTGGTCGATCAGCTTCGCGACGGGCAGCCGGAGGGCCCGTCGGGCGGCCGACTTCGTCGCCGAGAGCGCCGGCGGGGTCGGTTTCGTGGAAGGCCTTAAAGAGCGAGGCGAGGTGCGCGCCGGGTGAAACCGGCCGGAGTCCCGATGCTGGTAGGCCAATGCGCTCGGTGCGGTTCGCCCGCCTCGCTCCGGTGCACCGTCTGCGGCCGGACGCTCTGCCGGCAGTGCCTGGACGCGGACGAGCGCGTGTGCCCGGACTGCCAGGCGCTCCAGCGGAAGCCGAAGGGAGACCTCGGCGTCCGCACACCGCCGTCCCGACGGGCTTAGGCCCCGTTCGGCGGCGCAGCCGTAGTCAGTACGGCTCACCGGGCAGCACGAACGGCCCGGGAGGCGAGCGGCGCGCGTAGCCGATCAGCGCGGCCCCCACGATCGCGGCGACGATCCCGAGCGCGATCGACGCCTCGGAGAACGCCCCGATGGTCGGGAAGATCCGGAACGGCCCGAGCGGGATGCCCGAGGAGGTCGCGATCCGGTGGAGCGCGAGGTTGAGCCCCACCAGGACGCCAAGGCCCACAGCGATCAGCAGTCCCCCCGCCACGAACCAGCCGTACCGCTCGTCGGCCCCGGCATCGCGGGGCGGAACGGCCGGGCGCTCTTCGAGGTCGCTCACCGGACCCGCCCAGCGGCGTCGGGGGATATGATGCGTTCGGGGTTCCAGCCCCATACGGGATCGCCCTGACGCGGTAGGCGCCGGATCGAGGGAGGTCGGCTCGGGATCTGACCCCTGCCGGAGCCGGACTCCCTGCGTGGCCGCGAGCGTGATCCTCCGGGGAGGGAGACGATTTCGCGGGGTCCGGGAGTCGGTGGCGGAGGAGGCCCCGGGGGGCCCCCCAGCGCTCCCGCCCGGGTCGTTCGAGCGCTCGGCGGTGCCGGGCGCCCGGGGCAGGCGGGTCCGGCGGGCGCTACGCCGTTATGCACCGAAGGCATGCCCCTAGTCGATGGCTGAGGAGCGGTTGTCCCACGGAAGTCGCATGGCGAACGAGGAGGATGCTGACGTCGCGGGTGGCTGGCTCTTTGCCATGGACCTTCGCGCATACGCCGGCGAGTGGATCGCCGCGATTCCATCGAAGATCGTGGCCCACGGGCCGACACTCCGCGAGGTCAGGAAGCGAGCTGAGGCCGGGGGGCACGACGGACGGCTGCGTTACTACGCAGTTCCGGGCGACCTTCAGGCCACCTAATTGGGAGTTGGCGGAGAGCGCAGCCCGGCCGGGTATGGACCGGATCGTTCCAGTTCCGGCGGATTCGGGTCAAGAACACTCCCGACGGTAGAGAATGGATTCTCCGACCGATCCTGACGGCTGACCGGGTCTACAGGGCCAATCGCTTCCCGACCTTCGCACTGTTCGGTTCAGGGGCAGGCTGGTCGCTGATCCCGTGGGAGGTTGCGGAGGAGCTAGGCATTGATGTCTCGACTCTTCCCGGCCCGATGCGGGGTGTCCCAGGAAGTACCGGTTCGGGTCGCGGCAAAATGGTCCTGGTCGATTTGGAGCTGGCGATCTCCACGCCCCCGGGTCCACCGGGGCCGATGACCCTACCTTTTCTCGCAGGAGCTCCCCCGCCCGACCGAAGGTCAGGGGCCGCGAAAAACGTCCTGATTGGACGGCGCCCCTTCTTCGAGTGGTTCGACGTTCACTTCCGCATGGGCTACACCACCGACCTGGAACTCGGAAAGTGGACGTTGCGTGAAGTCACTAAGAAGCGCCCCGCGGAGATTGCTCGCAAGGGGCGCGTGATACCACCACCCGACCGGTAGGCGAGGCCGTCGGATCAGGCTCCCGACCGAGCGCTCCCCCACCCGAGGGGGCCCTCGACGGTTCTCCGACCGGAAGGCTCGGGGAAGCGAGCGATCGGGCCGAGACGAAAGTGGAGAACCCGAGCTAGCATGTTATTATATAGTATCGCTAGCATACTTTTGCTGCCAAAGGCGGCACCATGACCGATACTCAGACGAAGAGCCTAGCGAGCCCGACCGAGAGCTTTGACCCGTTCGCCGACTGGGACCGATGGTTCGACTCCTTCCTCGCGCCGTTCGGAACGGCGTGGGGAGTGGCCCTTTCGGCGCCGCGATCCGGCGGCGCCGACGGGATCCGGTTCGCCCGGACCGACGTGACCGACACCGGAGCCTCCTACCGGGTCACGGCCGAGCTTCCCGGCATCGCGAAGGAGCAGGTCGAGGTGCGGATCCGCGGGAGCTCCGTGGAGATCGAGGCGAGGAGCTCGCAGGCCTCCGAGTCGAAGGACCCGAAGTACCTCCACCGCGAGCGGAGCCAGTCGACCTTCTACCGGGCCCTCGAGTTCCCGGAGCCCGTGGTCGGCGCCGAGGCGAAGGCGAGCCTCTCCGACGGGGTCCTCGCGCTCGAGATCCCGAAGCTCCACCCCGAGCCGGTGCCCACCGAAGTGAAGGTCCCGGTCCAGTAGGACCGGCGCTCGGAACCCCTTCCGCCGGCGCCCGAGGGCGCCGGCGCGCCCGATCGGCTCGGCTCAGCCGAAGCCGGGCAGCGCCTTCGGGTCCTTCGAGGGAGCGCCCGGGCGCAGCGGCGCCTTCCGAAGCTCCTTCGGGCACTCGACGAGCCGGACCATCGGGGCCGACTGGACGATGTAGGCGGGAAGCCCCGTCGAGGGATCGTTCCCCGCCCGCAGGATGTTCATGATCTCGAGCTTGATCTCGATGATCGACCCGTCCTTCAGTTTGAGGCGGATCTTCGCGTCGCCGCCCAGCGGCTCGTAGTCGACGATCTCGGCGTGCGAGAGGTCGGGCATCGGGGCGCCCCCGGGGCCGCCGATCATTTCGCCCCCTTCTCGGCGAGGCGTCGCTTCAGCACCGATCGGGGGTCCTCGCCCTCCACGGTGAGCCCGAGGGAGACGCAGGTCCCGAGGACCTGGTTCATCCGCTCCTCGACGCCCGCGCCGAAGAGGTCGGACTCCTTCGCGATGGCGATCTTCCGGACCGCCTCCATCGTCACGTCGCCGGCGACCTCGGTCTTCGCCTTGCCGCTCCCCTTCTCCTTCCCCGCCTCGCGCAGCAGCATCGCCGCGACGGGCGGCTTTCCGACGACGAGCGTGAAGGAGCGCGTCGCGGGGTCGACGCGGACGACGACCGGGACGCGCATCCCGGCGAAGCCCTTCGTCTCCTCGTTGATCTTCTGGACGACCTGCCCGACGTTCACGCCGAGCGGCCCGAGCGCGGCGCCGAGCGTCGCGCCGGCCGCCGCCTTCCCGCCCTCGACGAGGACGCTCACCTCATCCGCCACTCTTCCCGCCTCCCCGCTCCAGCATCCGTACGTGGTCCCCGCGCACCGTGACGGGGATCGGGACGACCGCCTCGATGAGCTCGACGGTGATCTCCTCCTTCCCCTGGTCGATCTTCTTGACGCGGGCCTTCTCGCCCTTGAACGGCCCGGCGATCAGCTCGACGATCGCGCCCTCGACGAACCCTTCGACGGTGATCCGCGGCACCAGGAGGGGCTCGACCTCCTTCAGGGTCGTCTCGCCGTCGACGAGGCCGCGGGCCTTGCGGATGCCCTTCAGCATCTCGCGGACCCCCTCGAAGCTCATCCCCTCCGCGAAGACGTAGCCGCGGAGCGCGGCGGGGACGAGGAGGGCGAAGACGACGTCCGGCTTCTCCTCCGCGCGGGCGAGGAGGGTGTCCGCGACCTCCCGCTCGTAGCCGCGCGAGGTCTTGATCGCGAGGACGGCCTGGCGGGCCACGAGGGCGAGGGAGAGCTTCGTCGCCGGTCCGCCGTCGCCCCAGCTCGCCGAGAGCCGGACCTCGAACCGGTCGCCGTACCGGATCCCGACCGGCGCGGTCACCTCGAAGGAGACCGGGACGCCGACGCCCGGGGTCAGCGAGATCGCCGCCCGGGTCTTCGCGGCGACGATCGGGAGGAAGTGCCGCTTCCCCGGGGGCAGCCAGCGGATCGGCCACTCGGCCCCCTCGCCGGGGTAGGTGGAGGCGTAGACGATCTCGATGGAGAGGGAGGCCTCGCCCGGCTCGGTGTGCCCGCTCGTGAGCACCGCCGAGAGCGTCGTCACCGTGCCGGCCGTCACGTGCCGCTCCGTGTCGTCGGCGGCCTTCAGCGAGAGGAGCCCGACGGGCGAGGGCTTCGCGAGGGCCGGGACCTCCGCGGTCGCCGCGACCGCCGGGGTCGACGCGGCCGGAGCGGCCGCGGGCGCCGGCGCGGGCTTCGGCGGGCCGCCGAGAAGACCGATGCCCTCCTCCGGAGTCTGCCCCGCCACGGAACCCACCCGGACTAGGGGAAGAGGGGCGCGAAGTAGGTGCTCCAGAGGTCCGGCCCCCAGACCTGGAAGAAGATGTACAGCAGGAAGCCGACGGTGCCGATCAGGATGGCACCGAGCCAGGTGATCCCGAGGACCTTCACGTAGTCCTGGCTCGTCGGCTTGCGGGCCATCCGGAGGATCCGGCCGTACTTGCCGTGCCCCAGGTTGCGGAGCCGTCCGTCGAAGGTCTCCTGCACCTGCTTCGCGCGGTCGAGGAACGCCATCGGGACCCCTAGCGGACGACGTCCAGCACCGGCCCCGAGGCGGGGGACGGCAGCGGCGCGCCGACCGATCCTCCGAAAATCTGGGGGGATTTAACGCCGGTGACGACCAGCATCACCCGGATCGTCGACTGCATCGTGGGGTCCACGGCGGCACCCCAGATAATCCGGGCGTTCGGCGCGATCGACTTCTGGACGACCTCGCTCGCCTTCTGGGCCTCGCTCACCGTCATGTCCGGCCCGCCGGTGACGTTGATGAGGGCCCCGGTCGCCCCGGCGATGTCGACGCGCAGGAGCGGGGAGTGGATCGCCTCGAGCACGGCGTCCTCGGCCCGGTTGTCGGACTCCGACTCGCCGATGCCGATGAGGGCGACCCCGCCGCCCTTCATGATCGTCCGCAGGTCGTTGAAGTCGAGGTTGACCAGCCCCGGCCGCGTGATGATCTCGGTGATGCCCCGGATCGCCCGGGCCAGGACGGAGTCGGCGACCTTGAAGGCCGTCTGGATCGGGAGGCGCGGCACGAGCTCGAGGAGCCGGTCGTTCGGGATCGTGATCACCGTGTCGATGGAGGAGCGGAGCCGCTCGAGGCCCCAGAGGGCGTTCTCCGACCGGACGAGCCCCTCCGAGGTGAACGGGAGGGTGCAGACCGCGATCGTGAGCGGGCTCCCCCCGTTCGCGT
>JASHVI010000228.1 GCA_030039525.1 Thermoplasmata archaeon | reverse complement strand
CCACCCCTGTTAGCGGGCAAGTCGTGAACTCGACATTCACGTCCTGGCGGAAGGTGCCCGATACCGGGAGAGCCGCCACCACGGCCGACAACGTTCGCCGTCCACGGTCGAGCTGCGAGACGATCTCATCGTCTGACGACTAGCACCCGACCTGGCGCGCGGCTGGGCCACTCGCCCCGAAGTAGCCGTTCCCGTCCGTGTGCGCCGACTACGCGGTTGTCGAGCGGGATGCCCCGCCACGGCAACCCGGATCTCTCGATCATCCCGAAACGTAAGGGCGACTACCGGGCCAAGAACACTCGGGCGACATGCCTCGGCATCCCGGAGACCGAGCGACCGAACCGGTGCTCCGGCTAAGCAACGCCTAGGCCGCTACGCTTCGCGGCATTGAGGTACTCTTGGGTGGTTTCCGGGTCGCCGATGACGTTCCCGTCCTCCCGAACGAGCAACCGGGTGTCAATCACGCGCTGCAGCTGGCCCATCGTCTCGATCTGCGACTGACCCTTCGACGGGTAGTACCGCGCCTTGCGATTAACCAAATCGTCTTCCTGGAGGGCCACCCGCTTATCCGCCTCGAGCGCGGTCAGGAAGTACGAGTTCGACCAGAAGAAGTAGCCGACCATCTGGGTCAGCCTGATCACCTGGCGCATGTAGGGGAACCCGAGTTCTACAGCGCGGGCAAGCATCCCGTCGTAGAACTCTTTCGGGCTCTGTCCCGAGGTGCCCTTCGGAAACTTTGCTCCTTGGACCCAGTAGCCGTTCTCTCGACGGGCGTACTCTACGTCCTCGAGAAGTCGTAGGTATTTCTCAATCTGGGGCTCCGGCTTATGGAGACCTCGAAGCGTTGCCCAGTCGACACTCTCGTTCCGGTCTAGCCAAACGATGATGTTTCGAATGGGTGAAAGCGCCTGCTGGACTAGCGGTGCCTCGACAATCTTCTCGTGCGCGACGCTGAGCACGACGTTCTCGGAACGCTGGACGAGATCGGAGCTTACGCGCTGGAATTCCGAGAAGAACTTGCGCTTTGGCGGGCCGACAAGGGACCAGCCCCTCGGAGTAAGGTCGGCGGAAATTCTTCCCGCGGCAGGGCCGAGGCTGAGGACGAAGGTCCGAGCGCCCGTCTTTCCGTCGAGAATCATGTCCGTCCGGGTTACCCTGATCTCGAAGCTGCGATGATAGCGGTCCCGGCCCTCCACTTCGGAAACGACCACGTTCCGGGTCCATCGAGACCGAAGGTAGGTCTGCAGGTCCGCCCGCGGGTTTTCTCCCGGGGGCAAGTTGACCCTAAAGTAGTCGGTCATGGCCGACGCCTCGTGCTTGCATGGCTCCAGTCTTTAAGAGTTGGCCCCGGCCGGGCTTTCCTGCGGGCTACCGGCCGACCGAGTCGAGTGAACCAGACCCTGTCGTTCGCGACGATCGGGTCGCCATTCCAGCGACGTAGGAAGGTGGGAGTGGGTACCTTCTCCTCGATCAGGCTGCCCTTCACGTCGCGGCGAGTGGGGTCCCAGAACTCGACCTCGTTGTCGTCGGCTCTCAGGACTACGACCGCGTGGTCCGATTCGGGAGGGGGAAGGTCGGGTAGGCTCAATCGTCGTACGGTGACCCTCCCGTCGTAGTCAGCGACGAGCGCGAGGTCTACGCCCACAATGGGGAAGGAGCAAGCGTCGGACTCGACGAGGGCCTTCAGTTCCTCAAACGAGCCAGAGGCGCCCGTCGACCGGTGCACTTCCAGCCCGTGACCCCCAATCATCCGCGTGAACAGCGGCTCCATCGGGGCTCCTACCGACGTATACATGCCCCGACGGTATCCGAGATGCCGGTTGACGTCCCCCATCTTGAGTCGCGCCTCGCAGTCCGAACCGAGAACGTGGTCGGCCGAAACGAGTGCGGCCATCACAGCCCCGGGGTAGCATTGATCGGGCAAGTACACGCGGTTGAACTTGGCCCTCCATTCGGCCGACGTCCTGTCGACCTTCCTGCCATGGGGGGGTTCCGGCGCAGTCCGGCCCCCATGAGCGCGCGACGTACCGACCACTCCGCCGCCCCGCTGTACTACGCCGCGGTAAGCCCCGCGCTAGATACTCTTGGCGCCGACTGCCTGAGGGGTCGCGTTCCAAGTGCCTCGTTTGGAAGGACGAAGCGATTCAAGAGGGGACCCAGGGGTCATCGCCTCCCGTAGGGGAACGCTTTTCCTGCCGCCGGCTCCCCGGGAGGCGGCGTGGCGACGAGCTTCCAAGCGCGGGTGGACCGGATCCTCGAGACCCGCCAGTCGCTGCTCTGCGTCGGGCTCGACCCGGACCCGACCCAGCTGCCGGCCCCGCTCCGGAGGCTCCCGAAGTCGCGCGCGCTCCCCCGGTTCCTCGACGGAGTCGTCGCCGCGACCCTCCCGCACGCGGCGGCCTACAAGTTCCAGCTCGGGGGCTTCCTCGCCTTCGGGGAGCTCGGGATGAAGGAGCTCGGGCGCGTCGTGAAGAAGATCGGCCCGACGCGCCTGAGGGTCTTGGACGCGAAGGCGAACGACATCCCGAACACGATGCGGCTCTACCGCGCGGGGGCCTTCGACGCCTTCGGATTCGACGCGCTCACCGTCTCGCCGTGGCTGGGGTGGGAGAGCCTCGAGCCGTTCGCCGAGGACCCGAAGCACGGCTTCTTCGTCGTCGCGCACTCCTCGAACCCCGGCGCCCCGGACTTCCAGGAGATCCCGACGCCGCGCGGCCCCCTCTGGCTCGCCGTCGTCGAGGAGGTCCGACGCCTCGCCTACCGGAACGGCAACGCCGGCGTCGTCGTGGGCGCGCCGTTCGCCGACGCGCTGCGCCAGACCCGGCAGACGCTCGGGAACGGCATCCCGATCCTCGTGCCCGGGATCGGGGCCCAGGGGGGCCTCCTCGCGACGACGGTCCGCGAGGGCGTCGACGCGCACGCCCGGGGGCTCCTGGTCAACGCCTCCCGGAGCATCCTCTTCGCCTCCGCCGGCGCCGACTGGAAGGAGGCCGCCGGTACCGAGGCGAAGCGCCTGAAGGGCCAGATCAATCAGCTCCGTCTCGGCCTCGGAATGCGCTGAGGCGGCCGCCCCCTCCTTCGTCGGTCCGCGCCGGGCGGGGCCGCGCGGCGCGGGCTCCGGAGGCCTATCGGGGAGCGGGCCGGCCCTCGGTCAGGGCCCGGTACTCGCCCACGAGCGCGCGCGCGACGTCCGGCAGGGCGTAGTGCTGCTCGGCGCGGCGTCGCGCGGCGGCGCCCATCCGCTGGCGGCGCTCCGGGTCGTCGAGCAGCCCCGAGACCTGGCGGACGAGGTCCGGGACGATCATCGGTTGGACCAGCTCCCCCTCGACGCCGGGGGTGATCAGCTCCCGGACCCCGGGAAGGTCGGCGACGACGACGGGCAGCCCGCAGGCCATCGCCTCCGCGATGACGAGCCCGAACCCCTCGAGCCGGTTCTGCGACGGGAAGACGAAGAGGTCGGCGGCCCGCAGGTGGAGGGGAAGCTCCTCGTCCGAGACCTCGGGCAGGAACCGGACCCGGTCCTCGACCCCCAGCCGGCGCGCGAGCGCCACCAGGCTCGAGAGCCTCGGGCCGCGCCCGATGACGATCAGCGCCACGTCGGGCGGCAGCGCGGCGAGGGCCCGGAGGATCTGGTCGACGCCCTTGTGGGGCACGAGCCGGCCCGTGAAGGCGAGCACCCGCTGCTCGGGCCGTAGCCCGAGCCGCTCGCGGATCGGGCCGCCGTCGAGGTCGGCCCGGAACCGGGTGAGGTCCACGCTCGACGGGATGATCGCGATCGAGCGGCCGCGCAGGCTCCGGGAGGTCCGCGCGTAGCTCTGCGTGTGGACGACGATCCGCGCGACGTGGTCGAGCGTCGCCGGAAGGAAGAGCCGCTCGTAGAGTCCGGTGAGGAGCCGGCCGGGGGCCCCGGGCAGGTAGAGATCGCAGTGGTACGTGAGGATCGAGGGCCGGCCGACCGCGCGCAGCCCCCGGGTCGCGAAGTAGCTCGTGAGCGGCGGCGGGTAGTGGAGGTGGATCACGTCCGGGTCGAACTCCCGGATCGCCCGGCTGGTCCGGGGCGCGATGGGGGTGTTGAAGGCGACGGCGAGCGTCCGGGTGCGGTGGACCGGGACCCCGTCGATCCGCTCCTCCGGCGGGAGGTGCCGGTCGGAGCGGCTCGTGAGGACCTCGACCTCGTGCCCCTGCCGCGCCAGTTCCCCGACGAGCGCCCGGACGTGCGACTCCACGCCCCCCCGGTGCGGGGCGTAGAACGGGCTCACCTGGAGGATGCGCACGGGTCCGGCCGAGGCGGCGGGCCCTCTTACGCGGCGCGGCGCACCGGCGTCATTCCGAGGGACGACCGGCGCCGGAGGCCGGGGCGGCCTCGCGCCCCTGCAGGAGCTCTCCTTCGGGGATGGAGCCGATGTCGAGGCCCCGCATCGCCTCGCCGAGCCCGGAGGAGATCCGGGCCAGCAGGGCGGCGTCCTGGAACTGCCGGGAGGCCTCGACGATCGCCCGCGCGACCTTCACCGGATGCTGCGCCTTGAAGATCCCGGACCCGACAAAGACCCCGTCGACCCCGAGCAGCCGGCAGAGCGCGGCGTCCGCCGGGGTCGCGATCCCCCCGGCCGCGAAGTTGACGACGGGGAGACGACCGCGCTCCCGCACCTCCGCCACGAGGGCGACCGGCACCCGGGCCTCCGCGGCGACCTTGGCGAGCGCCTTCTTGTCGAGCCCCTTCAGGGCGGCGACCTCCTCGCTCAGCTGACGGATGTGGCGGACCGCCTCGATGATGTTGCCGGTGCCGGCCTCGCCCTTCGTCCGGATCATCGCGGCCCCCTCGTCGATCCGGCGCAGCGCCTCACCGAGGTTCCGGGCGCCGCAGACGAAGGGGACCTGGAAGGCCTTCTTGTCGACGTGGTGGAACGGGTCGGCCGGCGTCAGGACCTCCGACTCGTCGATCATGTCGACGCCGAGCGACTCGAGGATCCGGGCCTCCGCCGTGTGGCCGATCCGGCACTTCGCCATCACCGGGATCGAGACCCGCTCCTCGATCTCGCGGACCTTCTCCGGGTCGGCCATCCGGGCGACGCCGCCGAGGGCGCGGATGTCCGCGGGGACCCGCTCGAGGGCCATGACGGCGACCGCGCCGGCCTCCTCGGCCAGCTCGGCCTGCTCGGCGCTGGTCACGTCCATGATGACCCCGCCCTGCTGCATCCGGGCGAAGCCCCGCTTCACGAGCTCCGTCCCGAACCGGAGGGACTCGACCGGGTCCGCCATCGGGCCTTCCACGCGGGCGCGCTATTTGAATCCCGTGACGGTCGGCGGGGCGTTCCGCGGGCCCGGGGCCTCCCGGAACGACGACCCGCGGCCGACCCCGAAAGGGTAAGAGCCCCCGCTCCGGTCCCCGGGTGCTGGGGGAGCTGTGTTCCGGCTGAGAGGGCGGGCGAGAGCCTGCCGACCCCACGAACCTGACCGGGGTAATGCCCGCGTAGGGAAGCCCGCCGCAAGGCGTCGCACAGCTCCGCCCGCGGGAACGCGGTAGCGCTGTCCGACCCCTCCGGATCCCTCCCCAACACTCCCCGGCCCCGCCGGCCCGCGGGCTCGAGCGGCCGACGCGTCGTCGCGCTCGGGGTCGCGCTCGCGGTCCTCCTCTCGGCGTACGGCGCCTACGTCCTCGTGAGCGTCCCGACGGTCCCGACGCTCGTCGTCTACACCTATCCGAGCTTCCTCGGCGGATGCGTCGGCTCCGGCCCCTTCCCTCCCGCCTGCGACGCGGTGATCGGCGCCTTCGAGCGGGCCCATCACGTCGACGTGGAGCTGGAGGTCCCCGGGGGCACTCTCGTGAGCTCGCTGGTCGCCGAGGAGGGCGCGCCGCGGGCCGACGTGGTCATCGGCCTCGACGAGATCACCGGTCCGCAGGCGATCGCCGCCGGGGTCCTGCAGCCGTACACGCCGCCCGGGCTCGCCGGGGTACCGGCCGACCTGGTCGCCGATCTCGGCGGCGGCGGGTACGTGACCCCGTACGAGTACGGCTACCTCGCGCTCGACTCCAACGGCTCCATCGGGCCCTCCGGCCCCTCGTTCCAGAACTGGTCGTTCCCGGCGATCGCGTCGAACCGCTCCTTCGCCTCCTCCCTCATGATCGAGGACCCGCTCACCGACATCACCGGCGAGGAGTTCCTCCTCTGGGAGATCGCCTTCTACGAGTCGGTCCTGCACGAGAACTGGCAGGACTTCTGGCAGTCGGCCGACCCCTACCTGCGGGTCGCGCCGGACTGGGACACCGCCTGGACCGACTTCACCACCTCGCCCGGGAACCCGCCGATGGTGGTGAGCTATTCGACCGACCCGGCGTACGCGGTCGCGAACGGCGGCCCGTCCTTCTCCTCGAGCGCCGGCGAGTGGAACGGGACGTCGTACGCGTGGCGGACGACGTACGGGGCGGGCGTCGTGCGCGGGACCGCGCACCTCGCGCTGGCGGAGGATCTCGTCGCCTGGCTCCTCAACGGAACCGTGCAGGCCGAGTTCCCGCCCAATGAGTACGAGTACCCGGTGAACGCGAGCGCGCCGCTGCCGGCCTCCTTCGCCGCCGCGATCCCGCCGGACACGCTCGTCCCGCTCAACGACGCGATCCCGCCCGCGGAGCGGGCCGCCGAACTGCCGGGGTACCTCGACGCGTGGCAGAACCTCGCCAACGAGTACGGATGAGGGCGCGGCCCGGGCTGCTCTCCGCCGCGATCGGCTTCGGG
>JASHVI010000227.1 GCA_030039525.1 Thermoplasmata archaeon | reverse complement strand
GGCCCAGGGGGTCGACCCGAAGTCGATCCGACGGATCCTGATCACGCACCTCCACCGTGACCACGTCGGGGCGCTGAAGGCGACGGTCGCGCTCACCGGCGCGAAGGTCTACGCCCACTGGATCGAGGCGACCTTCCTCGCCGGAAAGCCGGCCTACGACGGGCCCGGCGTGCCGCCCGCGGAGCCGGTCAAGGTCGACGTCACGCTGAACGACGGCGAGAGGGTCGACGCCTTCGGGGGCCTGGTCGCCTACCACCTCCCCGGTCACACCGCCGGGCACACCGGATACTTCCAGCCGGAGCGCAAGGTCCTCTTCTCCGGCGACCTCTTCTTCGGGAACGGCGACACGATGTCCCTCACCCCTCCGGAGTACACCCTCCACACCGGCACCGCGCAGGTCTCGGCGATGCGCACGGCCGGCTGGCCGGTCGAGTCGGTGATGAGCTACCACGGCGGGCCCTGGGCGAAGGGCGCGCTGCCGAAGATCCAGGCGCTCGTCCGCGCCTTCTGAGCGCTCGGACCGGCGGCCCCGTGGACCCCGACGCGCCTCGGGAGGACCGCGTCGCCGACTCGAACTATCCGGGCTGGGGCTTTCCGGGGCGCTGGCGCCCGATCCGGGTCGTACGCGCCGAGGGCTCGACGTTCTGGGACGATCGGGGCCGCGCGTACCTCGACTTCGCCTCCCAGCTCGTCGCCTCGAACCTCGGCCACGGGAACGCGGCCGTCCGCGACGCGATCCTCCGCCAGGCCGGCGAGCTCGACTACGTCGCCCCCGGGTTCTCGACCCCGGCCCGGGAGCGACTCTCCGAGGCGCTGGACGGGGTCCTCCCGAAGGGGCTGCGCCGGTACTTCTTCAGCACCTCGGGCACCGAGGCGAACGAGGCGGCCCTCAAGATCGCCCGCCTCGCCACGGGCCGCCGGCAGGTCGTCGCCCGCACCCGCTCCTACCACGGGGCCACGGCCGGCGCCCTCTCGGTCACCGGCGAGTTCCGTCGGGAGGCCGCCGGGGGCGTCGGCGAGGTCCCGGGGACCCTCTTCGCGCCGGACTGCTACTGCTACCGGTGCCCGCTCGGCCTCTCCTACCCCTCCTGCGACGTCGCCTGCGCCGAGGAGGTCGAGCGGACGATCGTGGAGGGGGGCGACGTCGCCGCGGTGATCCTCGAGCCGATCGTCGGGACGAACGGGGTGATCCTCCCGGTGGCGGAGTACCTCCCGAGGGTCCGCGAGATCACCCGCCGGCACGGCGCCCTCCTCATCGCCGACGAGGTGATGACCGGCTGGGGCCGCACCGGGCGCTGGTTCGGAGGGGACCACTGGGGGTTGGAGCCCGACGTGCTCACGACGGCGAAGGGGCTCACGGGCGCCGCGGTCCCGCTCGGCCTCACCGCGACCACGCCCGAGGTCTACGACCGGTTCCGGGGGCGGTTCTTCCCGCACGGCCACACGTACGAGGCGCACCCGCTCGCCCTCGCTCCCGCCGCCGCGGCGATCGGCGAGTACCGCCGGCTCGGCCTCGTCGAGAAGTCCCGGCGCGACGGGGAGCTCCTCGTAGGGCGGCTCCGCGATATCGCCGCGCGCCACCCCAGCGTCGGGGAGGTCCGGGGGCTCGGCCTGTTCGCGGCCGTCGAGCTCGTCCGGGACCGGGAGCGCCGGATCCCGATGAACACCCCGGAGGAGAAGCGGGCCGGCCGCCCCCTCGTGGCCGAAGCGGTCGCCCGGGCGATGATGGACCGGGGGGTGTACGCGATCGCCTGGGTCTCCCATCTCCTCCTCGCTCCCCCGCTCATCGTCACTCCGGAGGAGCTCGATCGCGGGCTCCACGCGCTCGACGAGTCCCTCGTCGTGGCCGACGCCGAGCTCTCCCGCCCGGGCCCGGTCGCTCCCGGCTGAGGCCGGCCCCGGGCGCTTCCCGAAAGCCCGACCGGCGGCCGCCGGTCCCTGGGGGAGGCACCGGTTCCGGTCGAGCCGAGGGTTGAAGCCGAGGTGTCGGGGCTCCCCCTCGGGAGGCCCGGCGTCCGTGACCGATACCCCGTTCGAACGAGAGCTCGCCACGTTCCGGGAGCGGACGCCCCGGTCGGCCGCCCGGTGGGCCGCGGCGCGGCGCCGCACCCCGGGCGGGGTCCACAGCAACGACCGTGCCGTCGCGCCGTACCCGTTGTTCATCGCGCGGGCGAGCGGTGCGCGGATCTGGGACGTCGACGACCACGCCTACCTGGACTTCGACCTCGCGAACGGGGCGGCGCTCGCCGGCCATGCCCACCCACGCATCGCCCAGGCGATCTCGGACCAGGCCTCCCGGGGGGTGTTGTACGGTCACGAGGCCGCCGAGGCCCCCGAGGCGGCCGAGCGGCTCGGCGAGCGCTTCGGCCTCCCGCAGGTCCGGTTCAGCACGACCGGCCTCGAGGCGGAGGTCTACGCGCTTCGGCTCTCCCGGGCCATCACCGGCCACCGCTACCTGCTCAAGGTCGAGGGGGCCCTCCACAGCGGCTCCGACGCCGTGCTGGTCGGGGTTCATCCCGCCGGTCCGGAGGCCGGTCCGATCGACGCGCCCCGTTCGGCCCCCGAAAGCTCCGGCCTGCTCGGCGAAGCGGTCGAACGGACCCGGGTCGTGCCCTTCAACGATCTCGAGTCGACCCGCGAGATCGCCCGGGCCAGCGCCCGGGACGTCGCCGCCCTGCTCGTCGAGCCGGTGGCGACCCAGTTCGGGCTCGTGCTACCGGAGCCCGAGTACCTGGCGGGTCTCCGGGATCTCGCCGACGAGCTCGGCGCGCTCCTCTGGTTCGACGAGACCCGGACCGCAGCGATGTTCCCCCGCGGCGCGACGGGCCGGTTCGGGGTCCTCCCGGATGGGCTCCTCCTCGGCAGCGCGCTCGCCGGAGGCGTGCCGTTCTCCGCGCTCGCGACCCGGGCCGGTCTCCTGGACGCGGTCCGTCCCGGAGGCGTGGCGCATCAGGGGGCTACCTACGCCAACCCGGTCGCGATCGCCGCGCTCCGCGCCGGCCTCGACCACGTCTTCACGGCGGAGCACTTCGACGCCGCGCGGGCCCTCGCGGCCCGGCTGGCGGCCGGCTGGAGATCGGCGCTGGAGGCGGCGGGGATCCCCGCGACCGTTCCGACCATCGGCCCCTCCGGCTCGGTGTTCTTCGCTTCGCGACCGGTGCGCGAGGCCCGGGACCTCCGGGAGATCGACGCGCATCGGTCCCGCCTCGTCCGGCTCTCGCTGCTCAATCGAGGGCTGCTCCCGGGGGGACCCGGGCCGGCCGACCCCTGGTCCGTCTCGGCCCTCCACACGGTCGCGGACGTCGAGCGGTACCTCGACCTGCTGCCGGAGGTTCTCGGGGCCCCTCGGACCGGTCCCGACCGCCCCCCCCTCCTCGCGCCCCCGACGTGAGGGGGCTCGGGGATCGCCCCGGCGCGCTCCGGCGACCCGATCGTCCTGCGCTCCGCAAGGAACTTTCATGAGGGAGAGGAAGGCGTCCGTACCGGCGTGCAGGCACCGGCCCAGGCGCCCGCGCCCGCCGGGGCCCGCCGCGCTCCGGTCGAACCCCCGAGCACGCTGCCTCCCGAGCTCGAGCGGTTCCTGCGCGTCCTGGCCTCGCCGTCGATCCTGATCCGAGGACCGGCCGGGGGCGGGAAGACCGCCCTCGCGCTCCGGCTCCTCTCCCGGGCCGCGGCCCCCACGATCTGGATCACGACGCGCGCCGCGGGGGCCCGGAACACTCCCCGGCTCCTCACGACCCCCGGCCTTCGGACCGGCCAGCTCCGGTGGATCGACCTCTCGGTCGGAGGGAGCGACTCCGACGGCCTCGTGCCGGCGGTGGCGGCCGCGCGCCGGGCCCTCCTGGAGCGGGGCCACAGCGCCGACCGCGACGACAGCGCGTACTGGCTGCCCCCGGTGCTCCGGGGGGCGTGGGCGGAGCTCGGGAACGACCCCCAGCTCTCCGTCGCGATCGACTCCTGGGAGGGGCTCGTCGACCTGTACCTCGACTGCGAGCCGGACCCCGCGGTCCCCGAGGGGGTCGTCGAGCGGCTCCTGATCGGGCACCTGATCCGGCGGGGGCTTCGGCTCGTCCTCGTCTGCGAGCGGAACGTCGAGAGCTCGCTCGACTACGAGGTCGACGCGGTCCTCCAGATCGCCCACGGGGAGCTCGAGGAGCGGGGGGTCCGGGTCCTCACGATGCCGAAGCTGCGAGGCGTCACGCGCGAGGAGGCCGTCTACCCGTTCACGCTCGAGGAGGGGAGCTTCACCTACCTCCCGCGGACGGAGCGCATCGGGGAGTACGTCCGCTTCCGGGCCCAACCGGACCCGCGGCCCGAGGCGGGCGGGGTCTGGCCGGGCTCCCGGGACTTCGCGGAGGCCTTCGGGCGCCTCGCCGTCGGCGGCTTCTCCCTCCTGGAGCGGGAGGACTCGGTCCCCTCGGAGATCCCCCGGCGCGTCGCGACGACGATGGTGCTCAGCACGCTCAAGGCCGGCGGGCGCGCGCTCGTCGTGCTCCCCCCGGGCCTCTCTCCGGAGTCGGTCTACGAGCGGTTCCGGGCCCGGGTGCCGACCGAGCGCCTCGAGAAGTCGCTCCGGTTCCTCGGGGTCCCCGTCGCCGGACAGTTCCCGACGGCGGTGCGGCCGGTCATGATCTCCCTCGAGGAGACCCGCTCCGACGTCGCCTTCGTCCCCGTCAGCGACGAGGCGGAGCGCCCGACCGCGCCGCTCTTCCCCGACGCCGTCGAGTTCCTCCTCGGATCGATCAACGACCCGGTCCCGGCCCTCGCGCTGCTCGACCTCGCGGGGCTCGCCCACGCGACCGCCATCGTCGGCCGGGCCCTCTCCCCGGAGCTCCTCATCGCGACGCTCCGGGAGAGCTCCCGGGGGAACCCGGTCCACGGCATCGTGACCGGCGTCGTCGGGGAGCCGCTGCTCGACCTGCTGCGGCCGCTGGCGCAGCCGTACGTCCGGTGGCTGACGCGCCGGGGGCGGATCTTCGCCCTCGGCTACCTGCCCTGGACCGCGGCCTTCGCGGTGCTCCCCCCGACGGAGGCCGACGGCGAGGCGCCGTACCGGCTGCTGAGGATGAACTAGCGCCGGCCCCGGGGCCGGATCAGGCGCTCTTCGTGCCGCCGAGCGTCTTCACGAGAGCGGCGGCGTTCATCGAGCCGAGCCCGGTCGCGGGGTCCCAGCCGACGCCGGCCGCGTAGCCGTTGGAGCCGGTCGTGACGTCGTGGAAGTCGGCGCCGTACTTCGCGCCGGTCCCGTTCACCCCGTAGATCGTGTCGTAGAGGTACGGGCCGACCTCGCCGAGGGGCTTGAAGCCGTTCGCGGCCCGCTCCGAGTTCGCGTCGGCG
>JASHVI010000226.1 GCA_030039525.1 Thermoplasmata archaeon | reverse complement strand
CGAAGCCGGTGACGATCTGGGCCAACGACTCGACCTCCAGCGCGGCCTCGTTCACGGCGACGATGAACTCGGCGACGACGGGGACCTACAACTTCACCCCGGAGAGCTCGGCGGCCTGCCAGCAGTGCCTCCTCGAGTGGGGGATGGGCTTCGGCGAGGGCGTCGGCTTCGGCATGTGCCCGGGGACCAGCCCGAACGCCTGGTGCGACAGCTACGACATCTACCCGTGGACCTACGACGACCCCGTCGAGCTCGGGATCCCGGAGTACTTCAACGGGACCGGCTACACCGGCGACTTCGCCTACCTCGGCTTCGAGTCGGCCTCCGGCGCCTGCACCCCGATCAACGGCCTGACCTACCAGCCGATCTCGATCTGCATCACCGCCTCCGCGGAGAACTACACCGGCTACTACCCGTTCTTCACCTACAACGGCTCGCTGATCGACTTCGGCGCCGCGTTTCCGTGGACGACCTGGGACCTCGGGGGCGTCTCCAACCAGTTCGACGTCCAGGGGACGATGACCGCCCGCTCGCCGATCTACTCCGACTCCATCCAGGACAGCAGCCAGGGCGGCTACGTCACCGGCGGGGAGGGGTTCAACGTCACGACCCGCCTGCAGGTCGTCGGCCACGTCCACAACGGCTCGCTCGTCTACCGGCTCGGCGACGGGCTCTGGGACTCCCTGCCCCTCACGCAGGTGAACGGGAGCTCGACGATCGGGTACTGGAACGCGACCGTCCCCTCGACCGGCCCGAACGGGACCTTCACCTACTGGGTCTTCGCCGAGGACGACGCCGGGACGAACGTCTCGAGCCAGCTCTACAACGTCATCCGGGGACCGATCCCGACCTTCGAGGTCAAGGTCGCGACGCTGCCCCCGCACTGCGGCGGCGTCGTCTTCAACTCGACCGAGTACACGAACGGCGCGGTGATCTCGACGCACCCCGGTGACTTCAGCCTGCGGGCGATCACCTGCTACGCCTACATCGACCCGACGATCACCGGGACCGCGAACGTCATCCCGCACCCGATCACGAGCTCGGTCGTCGTCCGCGGCAACGGGACGCTCACGCTCCACCTCACCTTCTCCCCGCCGCCGCTCTCGATCCAGATCGCCGTCGGCCCCTCCGGGTGCGGGACGATCTCCATCGGCGGGACCGCCTACTCCGGCGGCTCGACGGCGACGGTGACCTGGAACCGGACCTACACGCTCGCCGCCACCGCGGCCTGCTCGGGCGACACGGTCTTCGGCGGCTACACCTTCGACACCGGGGACCAGTTCAACGTGACCGTCTCGACGAGCTACGAGACCTTCACCGCCGTCGCCAACGGGACCCTCACCGCGACCTTCGTCGGGAGCCACAACGTCGACCCGGTCCTCTTCGCGACGGAGCCGAGCGGCTGCCAGGGGATCCTCTTCGGCTCGGTCTCCGAGGTGAACGGCACCACCTTCGGCGTCGCCTACTACGACGGCACGAGCATCTCGGTGGCGAACGGGAGCTACCCGATCGCCCCCGACCCGTGCCAGAAGTTCGGGTTCCTGAAGTGGAAGGTCTCCGGGTCGGCGACGATCTCGGACGGGACGGTCGACCTGAACGGCTCGGCGACGATCACCGAGATCAACTACGCGCTCACGATCATCTACGTCGTCACGAGCCCGTCGACGTGCGGGATGATCGCCATCGACGGGACCAACTACACGAACGGGGCGGAGGTCGTCGTCACGAACAACACGACGCACCTCACGGCGGCCTACGCCTGCCAGGGCTACACGCTGATCGACTTCACCTCGACCGGCGGGCTCCACCTGAACCTCCGCACGGGCATCGTCACGGCGAACGGCTCCGGCGAGCTCATCGCGGCCTTCCAGTACGGCCCGCTCACGGCCTTCGTCGGCTTCGTCACGTCGGTGCCGTACTGCGGCGCCATCATCTTCAACGGGGTGACGTACCACGACACGAACTACACCGAGGTGCCGATCGGCACCGTCGCGACGCTCAACGCGACGGACTGCCCGCGGTACGGGCTCCTCGAGTTCTCCCCGCTCGGGCTCGGGATCTCGATCGTCAACGACACGGCGACGATCAACGGGCCCGGGGCGATCGAGGCGGTCTTCACCGCGCTCGTGAACCTCTACCTGTACACGAGCCCCTCGGACTGCGGGGCGATCGTCCTCAACGGGGTCGCCTACACGGACGGTTCGAGCCCGGAGTTCCCCGAGGGGATCAACCTCACGCTCGCCGCCCAGCCCTGCGCGGGACGGGAGCTCTCCTCCTGGCTCAGCGAGACCGCGGTCGTCTACACCGGGTTCCTCAACGTCCCCGGACCCGCGACGCTCACGGCGATCTTCCTGCCCGAGAGCTACAACGTGAGCGTGCTCATCACCCCGGCCGACTGCGGCTCGGTGACGCTCGACGGCGTGCCCGCCTTCAACAACACGACGCACCCGCTCCCGGCGGGGGTCTACCCGATCACGGTCCGGCCCTGCCAGGGGGACTCGGTGATCGGCTACACCGTCGTCGGCAACCTCACCCTCTCGAAGGACAATCTCACCGTCGCGGGGGCCGGCTCGATCAACATCCTGATGGAGCCGGTCGCGCCGACGGTGACGCTCTACCTCCCGAGCTCGACCGCCTCCGGGGGCGTCACCCAGCTCGCCGTGACGGTGACCCCGACCATCCCGCCGTACAACTATACCTACGACTGGAGCTTCGGGGACGGCGGGAGCGCGACCACCACGACGAACTTCACGGACCACACCTACGCGAGCCCGGGGGACTACCACGTCGTCGTCCGCGTGACGGACCCCCTGGGCCGCGTCGTCTCGGCGAACGGCACCGTCGACGTCGTCGCCGTCTCCTCGACGGCGCCGCTCGTCGACCTCGTGCCGGCGGCGCTCGCCGTCGCGGCGGCGGTGGTCGTCATCGCCGCGGCGTACGTCTACTCGACGCCGAGGGCCCCGGAGGGCCCCGCGCCGGACGAGGAGCTCGGCGGGGGCGAGGGGCCGGCAGCGATCGAGGAGGGCTCCGGGGCGCTCCCCGGGCCCGAGGGAGCGGGGGGCCCGGACGAGGCGCCCCAACGGTTTTCTGAGGAACCATGAAATATGCGGGAAGGTCGCCCGTTGAGCAACCCATGAGCGCCCTAGCTAGACTCGGAACGCGCCGCACCCGGCTCACGGTCCTCGGGATCGCGATGCTTGCGATGGTACTCTCCGGTATCGCTCCGGGCGCGCTCGCGGCCCCGGCCGCGGCTCCGGTCCCCGCGATCCACTCCCCGGCCCCGCCCGCGGCCGTCGGCGCCGCGGCCCCGGCCTCGACGGTCCCGATCGACGGCGTGATGGCGACGCCGCAGGCCGCGGCGGAGCTCCGCCTCCTCCAGTCCGACCCCGCCTACCAGATCCCCTCGCTCACCCCGATGCACGTCGACCCGACGCTCCTCCACGGGCTCCTCGGCGGCGCGGGCTCGGGCGGCACCGCGGTCCCCCGGGCGATCCAGCCGGCCGTGAACGACTCCGACAACTGGTACGTCGGGAACAACTCCGAGTGCTCCCAGTCCCACGCGGCCGCCCAGATCGGCGGGAACCCGGACGACATCATCGAGTCGATGACGAACGACTTCGTCCTCTACAACGGCTCGCTCTCCTACGACGCGACCACGGGCAACTACGCCTGGCTCGGCCCGTACGCCGGCGGGGAGACGACGCCGTGCACCCCGTACTCGACCGTCTCCTGGTCGATGTCGAACTTCACGATGACCCACGGGCTCGCCGAGGCCGCCGTCACGCACGACGGGGGCCAGAGCTGGTCGGACGTCTACATGGGCCAGAACGACACCTGGCGGCCCTCCACCCTCCCCTCCAACCTGACGGACCGGTTCGTCGAGGCGCTGAACATCTCCTACCCGACGGGCTACGGGAACCTCGCCTCGAACACCTCCGGCTCGCTCGTCTACTGGTCGACCGAGTTCCAGGGCGGCTGCGAGCTCATCCTCCTGACGATCGTCCAGTACAACGGCGGGAGCGAGATCCCCTGCACCGAGGACAACGTCAACGACACCGAGACCGGCATCGGGGTCGCGGTCTCCACCGACGGGGGCGCGAACTTCACCGACCCGGCCCAGATTCAGACCGCGCCGTACTTCCACGTGCTCAGCGGGCCGAACTGCGCCGACGACATCGAGGTCGCGAACGTCTCGGAGAACCCGACGGTCAGCGTGGACCCCGCGAACGGCCACGCCGTCCTCGTCTACAACGTGGTCGCGTTCTGGTGGAACTACAGCTGCGCCGCGAACGGCGAGCCCTCGATCTTCGGCCTCACGATCAAGACCTACGACTCGGAGACCGTCGACGGCGGCATGGCCTGGTCGACGCCGAAGATCCTCTTCGCGGGCCGCGGCACGGGCTACGATGAGGACGGGGGCGCGCAGCCGGTCGTCGTCACCGGACCCGGCACGAGCCCGGCGTACGACGCCATCTCCCTGGACTACGGGAACTTCACCGGCGCCAGCACCGATACCATGCCCATCCAGTTCAGCCGCTCGACGAACGGCGGTGCCAGCTGGACCTCCCCGACCGACGTGACGTCGGCGATGAGCTTCCCGGCGTTCCACCCGCCCGGGAGCAGCCTCGAGATGGCCTCCGTCGACTTCCCGTTCTTCGAGTCGATCTACGGGGATGCGCCGATCGCGCTCGCCGTCGACAACTGGACGAGCTCGCCAAACGAGTACCGCCTCTACGCCGCCTGGGGCGACAACCTGACCGGAACGAGCGACGCCGGCTACGCGGGGATCAAGATCGCGACCAGCGACACGAACGGCTCCTCCTGGACGACGCCGGTGACCCTGCACGACGGGACCACGGCGACCTACTGGGACCCGAGCCTCTCCGTCGGCCCCACGGGCGTGGCCTGGCTCACCTTCCTGTCGATCGCCGTCTCCACCGGCTACGTCCAGCTGATGGGCTCCTTCTCGACGAACGGCGGGGATTCCTGGGCGACCCCCTTCCCGATCGCCGACGCGGTCAGCGACATCACCCCCGGCCCGCCCGGACCCTGGACCCTCGGGCCCCACTTCGGGCTCGTCGCGACGAGCAACGGGACGCTCGCGACCTGGACCGACGCGCGGCTCTCCAACCTCACCACCACGTTCGACACCGAGGTCCTCGCCTCCCGGCTCTTCCTCGGCGAGGTGGCGACGACGGGCGCCAACGCGAACATCACCGCGACCACCTACGGCGAGGACCGGACGCTGGTCGTGACGAACACGACCCCGGCGGCGGCGGCCTGGGCGGTCGGCTCCTCCCAGACGCTGACGGCGCCCCTCACGGTGCCGATCCCCGGCACCGACAACGTGGGAGCCTTCCAGAACTGGACGGAGAGCTGGACCTCCGGCGTCGCTTCGACGCACGCCTCGATCACCTTCACCGCGCCGGCGGGCGGCACGATCACGGCGAACTACCTCGCCGTGCGGGCGGCGGTCATCACCGGCTGGATCGTCCCGAACACCCCGTCGACGGAGGTCAAGGTCGGCGGGGAGTTCGCCTCGCTCTCGAGCGACCCCTCCAACCCGAAGGCGCTGATCTACGCCGCGACGGTGACGGGCGGGACCGACTACACCGTGATCGGCTCGGCCGGCCCGGCGTACACGACCTACAGCAACCCCGGGGTCGCCGCGATCTCCGGCGAGAACACGAGCCTCAACATCACCCTCACCCGGACCAACAGCTCGATCACGGGCAGCATCACCGTCCCCGACGGGACGACGGTCGCCCAGACGACCGTGCTCCTGAACGGGACCAACATCGGCGCGAACATCACCACGCCGGTCTCGCCGACGCAGGGGATCATCTCCCTCACGATCCCCTGGGGGATCTACACGCTGACCGCGACGAACCCCCGGACGACCTCGTTCAGCCAGACCCAGCTCTACGTGAACTACACGGCCCCGACCTCGGTCTCGATCTCCCTCGGGGGCGGCTGGGTGACGGGGAACGTCCTCACGGCGCCGACGATCGTGAGCGGGATCACCGTGACGATCAACGGGACCGGGCCCTCGGTCACGCAGACCGGGGCCTCCTTCAACGTCTCCCGGATCGCCGGGTGGTACTGGGTCAACGCGACGGCGGCCGGCTACAACACCTCGAGCTACTACGTGGAGGTGACGCCGGGGGTCGGGGACCTCATCAACTTCCACCTCTCGAACCGGGCGTACATCGTCGGGGTCATCGGACCCGCGGCCGTTCTCGCCAAGGCGGAGCAGATCGGCCTCACGGTGAAGGCGATCAACCTCACCTCGGGGGCGGGGGCGATCTTCCCGACGGTCCTCAACAACCAGACCGGGGTCTTCAACATCTCCGTCCTGTCGGGGAAGGAGTACGTCGTCGAGGTGACCGCGACCGGTTACAAGGACTTCTCCGTCACGGTCCCCGCGCTGGTCGCGGGCCACACCTCCGCGACGCTCAACGTGACCCTCACGCCGACCTCCCCGGTGCCGACCCAGAACTGCACGAACGATCCGTCGATGGCGAACTGCTCGCACCCGAGCACCGTCACGACGTCGGCGGGGATTCCGGCCGCGCTCCTCGGAGCCGCGGTCGTCGCGGTGCTGCTCCTGCTCGTCGCGGGGGTCGTCCTCCTGATGCGCCGCCGCGGCGGCGGGGGCTCCTCGGACGCCTCCGGCGGGATGGCGGAGGAGCCGGCGCAGGACGCCGGCTCGACG
>JASHVI010000225.1 GCA_030039525.1 Thermoplasmata archaeon | reverse complement strand
GGGAGGACCGTCTCGTAGGCGAACTGCCAGCCGAAGCTCTGGATCAGCCAGGCCCCCACGAAGAGGCCCATCGAGGCGCCGACGGCGAACATCGCCGCGACGATCCCCTGCGCCGGCCCGACGCGGGCCGCGGGCAGCTCCTCCCCGACCATCGCGAGGGCGAGCGGGAACATGCCGAGGCCGACGCCCTGCAGGCCCCGGACCCCGATCAGCAGGTAGACGGCGTGGGCCCGGGACAGGCCGAGAGCGCTGGCGAGCTGCGGGGTGAAGGGCGCGAGGGCCACGGCCACGACGTAGAGGCCGAGGATCATCGACAGCACCCGCTTCTTGCCGATGAGGTCCCCAAGGCGACCGAAGACCGGCGTCAGCGCGACGCCGACGAGCAGGTAGATCGAGACGACCCAGGCGAGGGTGGAGTACGAGACCCCGTCGTAGAAGGTGACGAGCCGCGGGAGCGCCGGCACCAGCATCGTCTCGACGTAGCTCACGAGCAGCGCGGCGGCGGCGAGGGTCAGCACCACCGCGGCGGCCCGCTGCTCGGCGGAACGCTCGCGGGAGGGATCCGGCCCTCCGGAGGGGTCGCTCATCCTCCGGCCCATCGCCCTCCCGCGGGTCAACCCCCCGTACGGTCCTCGGGTCGGAGCGGGCAACCGGCACGGCCCGGTCGCCGAATCCGTCGCCCGGAGCGACGAAATCGGAACCGGCGCGGGCGGGGGCCGGGAACCCGCGCCTCAGCGAACGTCGAAGAGCCGGAACGTCGGGGGTCCCTCGAGGTGCCGGTCCAGCTGGTGCCGGCCGAGAACGGAGCGCGTCGCCTCCGTGGCCCGCTGGAAGGCCCCCTCGGACTCGAAGATCGAGATCGCCACCTGGTTCCGGGTGCCGCGCTCCCGGAGGACGTACGCCCGCTCGCAACCGGGCTGCTGGAGGAGCGCCGCGGCGTGGTCGAGGGCCGCCGCCGTGACCGCCTCTTCGTCGCCCGGATTCGCCGTCAGGAGCGCCATGCCACAGAACCGCATCGATCCGCTGCCCCGGAGCCGCGGGAACCCGGCCCGCCGCATGAAGCCTCGGCCACGCCCCGGACGGGCGGCTCGGCAACCGTTAACACGAACCGCCCGGATTCCGCGCGACCGTGACCGAGCCCCCGCTGACGCTCACGGATCTCGACATCCAGATCCTCAACCAGATCTACCCCTCCGGGAAGGTCACGATCGCCGGGGTCGACCCCCGCGTCAGCGTCAGCCGGATGGCCCGGCTCTTCCGGACCAGCCGCGCCCGCGTGGCCGCCCGATTGCGAGCCTGGGAGCGCTCCGGGATGCTTGTCGGCTACGACGTCTGGCCGAACCCCGGGCTCCTCGGGCTGGCCGGGGCCTCGGTGAACCTCCGCGTCTCGAACCCGCTCGCCAAAGCGGAGCTGCTCCGACGGCTCGCGCTCGTCGACGGCGCGCTCCAGACGCTCGACTCGCTCGGGGAGTGGATCTCCTTCCAGCTGCTCGGCCCGGACCCCGAGACGCTCCAGCGCAGGATCCGGCTCCTCGGCCATCTCGAGGGGGTGGCCGAGGTCGGCGAGGTGGTCCACTGGCCGCCGATCTCCCGCCACCCGCCGCTCACCCCGCTCGACCTCCGGATCGTCCGCGCTCTCCGGGAGGCTCCCCGCTCCTCGCTGTCGGAGGTCGCGCGGCGCGCCCGGGTCTCCCCGCGGACCATGACCGACCGGTATCGCCGCCTCCTGGAGGAGAAGGCGGTCTGGTTCGTGCCGATCTACGACTTCACCCGGCTGGCCACCCCGGTGGTCAGCCTCGGCCTCACGCTCGCGGACCCTCAGGCGAGGGGCGAAGTGCTCCGGAAGCTCCGGAGCCGGCTGCCCCCCTTCCTCGAGTTCGCCTGGATCTCCGAGCTCCCCACCGGGACCGAGACGGCCCTCATGCTCATCGTGCTGCCGGCCTCGGCCGCGCTCCTCGAGTCGATCCAGACGACGGCTCGGGGCGTCGAGGGAGTGGTCGACAGCGAGGCGACCGTCATGGTCCGCATCAGCCCGTTCCGGGAGACGCTCGACGCGATGCTCGCCCAGGCCTCCGTGCCGGCCCGGGCGAGCTCGAGCTCGGGCCCCGACTCCGAGCCCCTCCGGGAGCTCGCCCCCCGGCGATCCGCCCCGGTCGGTCGCGTCTCCTGAACCGACCGAGGCGTGCCGGGCCCCCCGGGCGCTGCTACGCTGCGTCGCCCAGGTCTCGGAGACGCTTCAGTCGATCCGGATCGCTCCGCCTCAGCGAGGGATCCCGGGAGAGCTCCGCGTGGGCCCTACGGAAGAACGGTCGAGCCTCCTGGGGCCGCCCGAGCTCGAGGAGGCACTCCCCGAGCTCCTCGAAGACGTACCCGTCCTTCTGACGCGCCCGTGCCCACTCGCCCGCCAGGGCCCGTTGCCGGCGGAGCGCCTCGGAGGTCCTCCCGAGCTGGCGGAGCGCCCTCGCCACGCACCACCGCGCGACGCGGACCTCGCTCGCCACGCCCTGCGCCCGACGGTGGCGCAGGGCCCTTCGGAAGGAGCGTAGGGCCGCGTCGTACCGTCCCGACCCGAACTGGCTCCAGCCGATGTTGTTCAGGATCGAGCCTTTCCACCGGCGCGCGGCCGGGTCCCGGGAACGCTCGGCGATCCGCAGGGCTCGCGCGTTCCACGCGGTGCGACGCGGGCCGGAGGTGACCAGCGCCACCATGTGGGCGGCGTCCACGGCGAGCGCCTGCTCGCGATGACGCGAAGCCAGTCGCCAGGCGCGGAGGAACCGAGGGAGCGCGCGCGTCGGCTGGCCCTGAGCACGGAAGACCCGACCCCGCTCCAGAAAGTACCGGATTCGGGCCCTCGGCGTGAGGGCCGGGAGCCGTCGGGCGACCCGGTCGAGGGTCCGGTGGGCGAGGCGGAAGCGCCGCTGCAGCGCCTGGGCTCGAGCCAGTTGGGTCTGGGTCTCGGCCCGCGCACCGACCTCATCCGCTCCCGAACCCCCCGTTTGGCGGAGCCGCTCGAGGAAGCGTCGCTCCGATCCCCGGGGA
>JASHVI010000224.1 GCA_030039525.1 Thermoplasmata archaeon | reverse complement strand
GGGTCCGGCTCGATCTTGATCGAGTGGTGCTCGCAGGCCTGCTCGCAGGCGCGGCAGAGGATGCACTTCGGCTCGTCGGTCACCGAGAGCTTCCCCCCGGAGAACTCGAGGATGTTGACCGGGCAGCTCGCCGCCGCCCGCTTCAGACAGGCGTCCGTGCAGCCGGTGTTCCGGTGGATCCGGACGTGGGGGTACGGCGAGGCCCCGGCCGCGAGCGCCACCTGCCACTTCGAGTGCTCCCGGGCGGTGCCGACGACCGCGGTCGCGTAGGCGAGGAGCGCCTGGCGGGCGCCGAGCCGCACGATCGGGATCTCGGGCTCGAGGATCGCGAGGGTGTCGTCGCCGAGGGGCGTGAGGTCCCTCGCGTAGACGGTGCAGGGGCCCTTCTTGTCGATCGAGTACATCACCTGGCAGTGGGCGCAGCCCTCGCCGCCGCAGCTGCACTCCGACTTGCGCCGGAACTGCCCCAGGTCGGTCGGGATCGGAAGGAGCCCGAGCCGGAGCGCGACCGCCTCGTCGAACATGCTCGTGGAGGAGTCGTAGTCCTTCCCGGTCGCCTCGTCGCGGATCGGGCCGAGGTGGAACTCCACGTCCTCGATGGCGAGCTTCGGGACGTCGGCGAGCAGGGTCCGCCGGATCGCGTTGACCTGGGCGGCGGTGGCCTGCCCGAGGTCGAGGCGCAGGAAGCGGGGCTTGAGGTCGACGACGGTGACGTCCACGGCTAGACCCGGCGACCCCGCCGGCCCCCCTTCGCCTTCGTCCCGTCGTGCGGCACCGGGGTCACGTCCTCGATCCGGCTGATCTTGACGCCGGCCCTCGACAGCGCGCGGATCGCCGCCTGCGCCCCCGGCCCGGGCGAGCGGGAGCGGTTCCCGCCGGGCGCGCGGACCCGGACGTGGAGCGTGTCGTAGCCCTTCTCCTTGATCGCGGCGGCGATCAGGTCGGCGGCCTTCATCGCGGCGTACGGGCTCGACTCGTCACGCGCCGCCTTGACGACCATGCCTCCGGTCGCCTTCGTCAGCGTCTCGGCCCCGGTGATGTCGGTGACGGTGATGTGGATGTTGTTGTACGAGGCGAAGATGTGGGCGATGCCGATCTTGCCCATCGCCTAGGCCCCCGTCTCGGCGGCGGGCGGGGGCGGGGCGGCCATCGCGGCCGCGCGGGCCTGCTCCCGCTCGCGCAGCGCCACCCGGATCGGATGGTCGTCGGAGTTCAGCGGGGAGCTCGGCGAGTAGTTGATCTGCATCTCCTCGGCGGCCAGGACGAGGTAGCCGGGCCGGGTCACCCGGTGCTCGCCGATCGAGAGGTGGCCATGGACGATCAGCTGGCGCGCCCCGTACGGCGTCGGCGCGAGCCCGCGCCGCACGACGATCCACTCGAAGCGTCGGTTGAGGAGGTCCTCCGGCGTGAGCGCGAGCACGTCGTCGAGCGTGGGGCTCCCGGTGGGCAGGACGCCGAGGCGCGTCAGCCGCCCGAGGAGCGCGTCGGTCTCCCGACGGGCCTGCGCGACGCCCGTGCGGAGCCTCGCCTGGAGCTCCCGGGCCTGCCGACGGAATCCGCGGAGGACCGACTGGGCCTTCCAGAGCTCGCGCTTGTTCTTGAGACCGTACTTCTGGAGGAGCTTGCGCTCCTCCTCCATGCGCCCCGCCTCCCAGGGGTGCTTCGGCCGCTCGAAGGTGCGGCGGAGGAACTTGGGATCGCCCATGCGCTCTACGCCTTCTTCTCCGGAGCCGCCGGGGCGGCCGGCGCCGCGGGGGCGGCCGCCGGAGCCGCCGCGCCGCCGCCCTCCTTGCCCTTCGCGGCCGCGGCTTCCTTCGCCGCCTTCTTCACGACGCCCGCGGCCATGCCGGTCCGACCGTTCGAGCGCGTGCGCTGACCGCGGACCTTCTGGCCCCGCTCGTGGCGGACGCCCCGGTAGGACCGGATCATCTTCATCACGTTCACGTCGTCGCGCCGGGACGTTTCCAGGTCCGGGCCGAAGAAGTGGTGGCTCTCGCCGGTGGCCCGGTCGGTCGGGTGGTTGAGCACCCAGGTCGGGGCCCGCGTCGGGAGCTCGCCGAGGACCTGCTCGATCCCCTCGACCGTCGCCTCGGGAAGGTTCCCGATCAGCTCCGAGGGGTTGACGTTGGAGATCCGACAGGCCATCTCCGAGATCCGCCGGCCCACCCCGCGCACGCCGGTGAGGGCGAGCCCGGCGGGGCGGAGCCCGTCGAGGTCGGTGCCGGCGAGCCGGACGATGTAGCGGAAGTTCGGGTTGTCCGGCGCGACGCGGGCCGGCTTCTTGCCCGGTGCTCCGGGGGCGGCGCCCTTGCCGCCCTTCCCCTTGCCCCCTTCCTTCCCCTTCGCGGCGCCCTTCTCCGGCCGCGCCTTCTTGCCGCCCTCTTCCGGTGTCGGAGCGGCCGCGGGCTCGGCGGGTGTCGGGGTACCGTCCGTCGGGTTCTTCGGCGCGCGATTCACGCTCCTTGGGGGTTCGCCCTACCGATGGGCCCGGGGGGCCCCGGCGAGGCGCGGGCGGCGAGCAGGCCCCCCCTT
>JASHVI010000223.1 GCA_030039525.1 Thermoplasmata archaeon | reverse complement strand
AGCGCCTCCGCCGGGGCCCGCTCCACTTCACGCTCATCGACCCCGAGAAGTCGGCCGGCCCGAAGGCGGCCGAGCTCGCCGAGGGCGCCGTCCGGCTCGGCTCGGACGCGATCCTGCTCGGGGGTTCGACGGGGATCTCTCCGGCGCGGATGGCGGAGACGGCCGCGGCCGTGAAGGCGGCGGTCCCGGTCCCGACGATTATCTTCCCGGAGGGGGCCGGCTCGCTGAGCGCCGGGCCGGACGCGATCCTCTTCATGAGCCTCCTCAACTCGCGCAACCTCGACCTGGTGATCCGGGCCCACGCGAAGGCCTCGCTCGCGGTCCGGCGTCTCGGTCTCGAGCCGATCCCGATGGGCTACCTCGTCATCGCCCCGGGCATGCGCGTCGGCGAGGTCGGGGCCGTCGACCCGGTGCCGCGGGACGATCTCTCCCTCGCCCAGGGCTACGCGCTCGCCGCGGAGTACCTCGGGATGCGGTTCCTCTACCTCGAGGCGGGCTCGGGCGCTCCGGCGCCGGTCCCGGAGACGATGGTCCGCGCCGTCCGGTCGGTGCTGAGCATCCCGCTGATCGTCGGCGGAGGGATCCGGACCGGGGCGAACGCCGAACGGCTGCTCGACGCCGGCGCCCAGGTGCTCGTCACCGGCACGGTCACCGAGGAGGAGGGCATCGGCGACGGGTTCCACGGGATCCTCCAGGCGGTGCGCGCCCATCGTGACCGCTGAGGCCCCCGCGGCGCCTGCGCCCCGTCGACGGGGGGCGGGGCGCTCCCTGCTGCTCAAGGCCCCCTCCGTCCCCCTCTCGCTCCTCTACCTCGGCCTCCTCTCGGCCGGACTCTCGGCCCTCTACGTCGAGCCGGCGACCGCCGCCCGGTGGGCGGCCGTGTTCCTCGCCGCCTTCCTCGGGCCGACGATCGCGGCCGCGATCCTCACCGCGCCGCTGGCCGAGGCGCTCGGCGGACGGCTCGCGCTCCGTCGGAGCGCTCTCCTGGCCCTCAGCGGGCTCGTCGTCGAGGCGCCGCTGCTCGCGATCGGCGTCGCCTTCGACCGGCTGCTCCCCGGCTACTCGGTGCCGATCGTGCTCGTCTTCCTGCTCGCGCAGGGCCCGGTCCTCTGGTTCCGCCACCTGAGCCTCTTCGGCGTCTCCAACCCCTCGCACGGCCGGACGCTCCCGGCCTCCCTCCTGCAGCCACTCCTCTCGGTCGTCGGGATCGCGGTGGTGGTCCCGCTCAGCGGAGCCGACCTCGTCGCCGCCGTCCTGTTCCTCCTCTTCGGCTTCGCGACCTCGGTCCAGCTGCTGCGCGCGGCGGACCGCCCGCTCCGGCGGGAGTTCCAGACCTCGGGGGTCTCGCTGATCCGGCCGATGCTCGACCACATCAACGAGCGGGACCCCGAGGCGACGGAGCGTCTCGAGTCGTTCTTCTCCCGGTTCGCGATCCTCGCGGACCTCTCGGTGAGCCTCCTCGAGTTCCGGGCCCGGGGGCGGGCGAAGGCGACGATCGTCCTCCCGACGGTCCACCCCGGCCCCTTCGCCGCCCTCGGCGCCTCCGACCTCCCCCGGAAGGTCGCGGACCGGCTGGGGAGCGAGGCCGGCCTCGTCCTCGTCCCGCACACCCCGTGCAACCACGAGCTCGACATCCCGAACGGCCGCGCGGTCGCCCGGCTCCTCGACGCGACCGCGGAGCTCCGGGGCCACCTCGCGGCGGCGCCGGCCCGGTCCGGGCCGTCGGTACTGCCCTCCCCCGGCAGCCTCGCGAGGGCCCAGTGCCTCGGCGACGCCGTGCTGCTGGTCGTGAGTCAAGCGCCGGAGCCGACCGACGACATCGCCTTCGCGGTGGGGGACGCGCTCCGGAAGCGGGACGCCGAACGTCGCGAGGGCCCGCTCCTCCTGGTCGACGCCCACAACTCCTACACCGAGGACCAGGGGGACATCGCCTACGGCACCACGGTCGCCGCGCGCCTGCAGCGGGACGCGGAGGCGGCGATCGCGGCGGCGCGGGCCGCGGCGCGGGACGGCCCTCCCTCGGTCGGGGTCTCGGCCCGTCTCGACTACACCGTCCGGGACGACGGGATCGGACCCGCGGGGATCCGGTGCCTCGCGGTGCGGGCCGGCGGACAGACCGCGGCCTACCTGCTCATCGACGGCAACAACCTCCTGCGGGGGATCCGGGCGAAGGTCCTCGACGCCCTCCGGCCGCTCGTCGACGACGCGGAGGTTCTGACCACCGACAACCACATCGTCCACGAGGTCGACGGCAGCATCAACCCGGTCGGG
Source organism: Thermoplasmata archaeon (assembly GCA_030039525.1). Taxonomy (GTDB): domain Archaea; phylum Thermoplasmatota; class Thermoplasmata; order Lutacidiplasmatales; family UBA184; genus Lutacidiplasma. The sequence goes on along the minus strand of JASHVI010000223.1, from coordinate 10,156 downwards.
GAGCGGATGCCCGCGGAGCGCCTCGCCGCCGACTGCCGTTCGCTCGTCGAGGCGGCCCTCCGCGACCTCGAGCCGGTGGAGGTGCGGACCGGCATGACCGAGGTGCGCGAGGTGCCCGTGCTCGGGCCATCCTGGACCGAACGGCTTTTGACCTCGCTCGGGGACACCGTCTCGGTGTTCGGTCACCAGGCCGCCGTCACCCTCCTCCTGCTCCTCGCGGCCTCCTCCGTTGTCCTCGCCGCCCTCCGCTGAGCCGGCATGTCGACGCCCGCTCCGACCTCGACCGACGACCCGTGGGGGGACCCGGAGGCGACCCGCCTGTGGCGCGATCTCGTCCGGATCCACCCGTTCAACCTCGAGGACCCGGTCCGGGACCGGTACGAGAAGCCCCACTACCTCGCGGCCGCCCACCGGATCGCGGAGGCGGCGAGGGCCTTCGGGCTCGACGTCCGGACCTTCGACCCGACGCACGAGGAGGAGCCCGAGGCTTGGCACGGGGTCCCGCGGCCGAACGTGATCGTCGACCTCGACGTCGGGGCCGCGGAGCGGGTGCTCATCCTCGCGCACTACGACGTGGTCCCGGTCCCGGAGGAGCAGCTCGGGCGCTGGCGCACTCCTCCGACCGAGGCGACCCGACGCGACGACGGCCGATGGTACGGTCGCGGCACGAACGACGACCTCGGCAGCGGCGTCGTGGCGTCGCTGCTCGCGCTCCGGCGACTCCGGGAGTCCAAGGCGCGCCGGCGCAACGTCCGCCTCCTCGTCTGCTGCGACGAGGAGACCGGCGGGGCCGGTGGCATCGAGGCGCTGCGGCACCGCGACGCATCGCTCCACCCCCACGACCCCGAGCGGTTCGTCCAGGGCGACGTGGCGATCATCCCCGACGGCGCCCCGCACGCGACCGCGGCCTCCAGCGGACTCGCCTTCGTGGACGCCACCCTCCCCGCGCCCTCTCCCCTCGCCGATGCGATCCGGCTCGGGGGGCACCTGAACGAGGAGAACCGCCGGGCCCTCGCCACGCGCTCCCGGTATCCTTCGCCGGACTACCCGGATCATGGCGCGCCCGCGCCGGTCATCACCGGTCGGGCGACGGTGACCCGCTTCGACTACACGGCCGCGCCGGCGTCCGGGGACCGGCCGGAGCTCCTCGCGGCGCACGCCGAGACCGACGCGCCGAACTTCATCCCCGAGTCCGTGGCCCTGGGGATCTCCGGGGCGCCCGGGCCGCGGGCGGCGCTCGGCGACTGGCTCGCCGCGCACGCCCCGGAGGGATTCCGCGTGCAGCGGGCCGGGGCCACCGGACTGCGCGCGCCCGCCGGCGCCGAGCTCTGGCAGGTCGTGGGGGCCGGAGGCCACGGCGGCTCGCCCCATCGGGCGAAGAACCCGGTCCCGGTCACGCTCGAGCTGCTCAAGGGAGCGACGGCGGCCGGCCTGCTCGCCCCGGGCGCCGGCGGCGCGACGACCTTCGCCGTCGACCTGCGACTGATCCCGGAGTCGACCCTCGCCGAGGGTCTCGACCCGGTGCTGGCGGAGCTCAAAGCTTGGGCCCGTCGCGAGATGCCCGCGGCACGGATCGAGGCGCCGGCGGCCCGGTGCCGTCGCGGCTACTGCCTCCCGCTCGACGAGCCGAACCTGACGCGCCTCGCCGGGATCCTCGCCACGACGATGGGCGGGCACGGGATCTACGGCGAGTACGGGGGCACCGACGCGAGCTCGCTCGCCGACGTGATCGCCCCCTCGGGCCGGCCCCTCCCGGCCATCGTCTTCGGGAGCATGGACCGGGAGGCCCGGATCCACGACGCGGAGGAGAGCGCGTCGCCGGAGCTCCTCCGCGGTTCCTCCGAGACGATCCGGCGGTTCGTCGCGGAGCCCTAGGCCGGGGACGACGTGGGCGTCCCGCTCTGGCAGTCGGCCGCCGAGGCCCTCTGGGTCCTCACCCCGATGTACCTCGCGAGCGCGACGGCGACGATGCCGAGGGGGCGGGGTCCCCCGATGGACCTCGGGAGGAGCCTCTCCGACGGGCGACGGGTCCTCGGGCCGTCGAAGACCTGGAGCGGATTCCTCTTCGGCTCCCTCTTCGCGCTGCCGTTCGCGCTCCTCCAGGCCCACCTGATCGAGATCGCGCCCCCCACGCTGCGGCTCGTCCCCTCGTACGGCGGGACGCTGGCGGCCGCGTTCCCGGTGGCGGTCCTCCTCACCTTCGGGGCGATGACCGGCGACGCCCTCGGCTCGTTCGTCAAGCGGAGGCTGGACCGCCCGAGCGGGGCCCGGACCCTCCTCCTCGACCAGCTCCCGTTCGTCCTCCTCCCGATCGGGATCGGCCTCCTCGCCTTCCCGGCGACCTTCGACCCGGCCTTCCTCTCCCTGCCGGGGCTCCTCTGGCTCCTCCTCTTCACCCTCGGCCTGCACTTCGCCTTTAACTGGCTCGGCTACTGGGCGGGGCTGAAGAAGGTCCCATGGTAGCAGCCGCGCGGGCGACGGGGGCCCCGTGAGCCGGGACGCGGAGCTCGCCGAGCTCCTCACGAGCTGCGGGGCGGTCCGGTTCGGGACCTTCACGCTCGCCTCCGGCGCGACCTCCGACATCTACGTCGACGTGAAGAAGGCCTGGACCGACCCGGCGAGGCTCGTGGCGATCGCGACGCGCCTCGCCGCCCGGGTCGGGCCGGTCGACGCGCTCGCGGGCATGGAGCTCGGTGCCGTGCCCCTCGTCGTGGCGACGGCGATCGCCCGGGGCCTCCCCTACGTCGTGATCCGGAAGGCCGCGAAGGAGCACGGGACCCGGCGTCGGTACGAGGGGGAGCTCCCGCCGGGGAGCCACGTCGGCCTCATCGAGGACGTGACCACGACCGGAGGCTCCGTGGCGGCGTCGATCGCGATCCTCCGGGAGGCGGGCCTCGTCGTCGATCGCGTGGTCGCGGTCGTGGACCGGGAGGAGGGGGCCGCGGCCCGTCTGGAGGCGCTCGGCGTTCCGCTCGAGGCGCTCGCGACCCTCGGGGAGCTTCGGTCGCGCCCGTGAGCGGCCGCTTCGAGGCGGACGCGACGGTCCGGGTCGCCGACCCCTCGGAGGCCGGGGCGGTCTACGGACGCGGCTTCTTCGGCACGCTCGACCCGGAGGGCCTCCGCCTGGACCGGTACGAGTCCGCCTACCTGCTCGAGATGGAGCGCCTCGAGGTCCGGAACGAGCGGGACCGGGCGGTCCCCTGGCCGGCGCTCTTCCGCAGGGCGCTCAAGGTCGAGCCCGGCTTCGGGGTCCGGTACGTCGTCTACCGGGACCTCCGGCAGCGGGGGTACGTCGTCCGGGCGATGCCGGCACCCTTCGCCTTCGCCGTGTTGCCGCGCGGCGACATCCTCGGGAAGTCCCCGTCGAAGTTCTGGGTCGCCGCCTTCTCCGAGCGGGCCCCGTTCTCGCTCGCCGAGCTCGCCGAGCTCGCGGAGCGGACCCGGAGCGCGCGGAAGTCCCTCCTCATCGCCGTGGTCGACGAGGAGTCGGACCTCACGTACTATCGGGTGCGCCGGCCGGATCCGACCGGCGCCCTCGCCGGCCCCACCCTCCCGGCCCCGGTCGACGCCTGGGTCTCGGAGGACCGGGTCGTGGTCTTCGACGCCGACGCGGCGGAGCGGCTCGGCAAGGGGCTCGCCTACGGGAGCCGGATCGGGAAGCGCCTCGAGCTCTCGCTCCTGGAGGCCGCCCACCTCGCCGCGACCGGCCAGCTCACGCTCCGCGACGCCCGCAGCCACCGCGCGGTCGACCTGGAGCGGTTCCTCCGGAGGGCCCGTCGCCTCGATCCGAAGTTCGACGAGCGGCTCGCGACCTTCGCCCACCTGCGCGGTCGGCGGCTCGTGGTCAAGACGGGGTTCAAGTACGGGGCCCACTTCCGCGCCTACCCGAGGAGCCCGGAGCACGCGCACGCCCGCTACCTGATCCAGGCGGTCCGGCAGGGGCACACCGCCCCGTGGCCGGAGATCGCCGGGGCGGTGCGTGTCGCCCAGGGAGTACGTAAGGAGCTCCTGCTCGCCGGGGCCTCCGACGGCCGCGTCGAGTTTCTCTCGCTCGAGCGGGTGCGGCCCTAGGGGGCCCGCTAGGACCCCTCTTCCGCCGCGCCGACCGCCTCGAGAAAGGCGCGCATCTTCAAGGGATCGGAGCGGCCCGGAGCCGACTCGACCGAGGCGCAGACCGCGACCCCCCAGGGCCGGACGGTCCGGACCGCCTCGGCGACGTTCGAGGCGTCCAGCCCCCCCGAGAGCGTGAGCTTGCGGCCCGGCTGGTTCTCGACGAGGCTCCGGCACACCTCCCAGTCGGGACGGACCGGAGCCCCGTCGCGGAGCGGCGCTCCGGGCGCATCGAGGAGCAGCCTCGGATAGTGCTCGGCGGGCGGAACCGACGGGGCCGGGCCCTCGGTCCCCGGGACCGGGACGGCGAGGGCCGGGATCAGGTGGTGGATCTCGAGGTACTCGAGCCCCTCGGGGACCGCCCCGTGCAGCTCGATGCGGTCGACCCCCACCTCCTCGAAGAGGGTCCGGATCGTCACCGCGGTGGGATCGACGACCTGCCCCCAGGCCTCGGTCCCGGCCGGCAGCCCGTCGACGAGGGCCCGGATCCGGTCCGCCGGAAGGCTCCGGGGCGAGTCCGCCAGCCCGAGGACGAAGCCGGCGGCCCCACCGCTCGGCACCGCCGCGACCGCGTCCGCCTCGGTGAGGCCCCCGAACCGAACGAAGGTCCGCATCCCGTGACCCTCGAACGCAGCGACCGCGCCTCTTGAGCTCTCTCGGACCGGGGCCGTCGGGCTCAGCCGAGCCATCCGTCCGCCAGGGCCAGCTCGGCGTTGAGGACCGAGCCCCCCGCGCCCCCTCGCACGGCGTTGTGCGAGAGGACGAAGAAGCGGAGGACCGGAGCGTCCCAGCGGACCCGCCCGACGGTCGCGGCCATGCCGCGGGCCGCCGGGGGGGATCCCGCCCACCGATCCCGCAGCGGCTGGGGTCGGTCGGCCTCCTCGCGCACCTCGACCGGCGGATGCGGCGCGGTCGGAAGGCCCCGCTCCGCGAGCGGATCGAAGCGTCGCCAGGCGTCGAGGATCGCCCGCCGCGTCGGCCGTCGCGTCGCCTCGAGGGTGACCGCCTCGAGGTGCCCCTCCCGCGTCGCGACGCGGGCGCAGTGCGCGTGCACCGGCGTCGCCCACGACCGCACGCCCGCGCCCTGCCGTCGACCGAGCAGCCGCCGGGTCTCGGCCGCGAGCTTCTCCTCCTCGTCGGCGATGAACGGCAGCACGTTGTCGGCGATCGCGAGCGAGGGAACGCCCGGCCAGCCGGCTCCCGAGAGCGCCTGGTAGGTGGCAACGTGGACGGAGCGTGGACGCAGGACCGGGAGGATCGGGGCGAGGGCGAGCGCGAGGCCGGTCGCGCTGCAGTTCGGGTTCGTCACGATCGGCGCCCGGCGCTTCGCCCGCCGATCCAATAGGGCGAGATGGGCCTCGTTCACCTCGGGAACCAGCAGCGGGACCCCGTCGGCCCCGCGGAGGTCGGAGGCGTTCGAGAAGACCGCGACCCCGCGTCGGGCGAGCTCGCGCTCGAACGGCCCGGCGGTCCCGGAGGGGAGCCCGCCGAAGGCGACCGTAACGCCGGCCCGCGCCACCGCCGCGGGGGTAGCTCGCACGAGCCGGCGGCCGGTGATCGCCGCCGGGGGCGCCTCGGGAAGCCTCCAGACCTCATCGACGGTCCGGTTCGCCCCCGAGGCGCCGGCGGCGAGGAGCGTCGGCTCGAACCAGGGGTGGTCGGCCAGCAGCCGGAGAAAGTGCTGGCCGATGTACCCGCCGGCGCCGAGGACGGCGACGGGGCGACGAGCGATCGCTTCCGTCACGGCAGGTAGCCTCCCCGCAGTCCCAGGTCGGCCAGCGCGAAGGCGAGCGCCGCCTCGACGACGACGATCGCCCGCGGGACGATGCACGGATCGTGCCGGCCCTCCACCACGATCCGGGCCGAGGCACCCGAGCGGATATCGACCGTCTCCTGCGGGCGGGCGATCGAGGCGGTGGGCTTCACGGCCGCCCGGACGACGACGGGGGCCCCGGTCGCGAGGCCCCCGAGGGCCCCCCCGGCGTGGTTGGTGCGGGGGACGGGGTGGCCGTCGCGCCAGTCGTACGGATCGTTGTGCTGGCTCCCGCGGAGCGTGGCGGACCGGAAGCCGTCCCCGAACTCCACCCCCTTCACCGCCGGGATCGCGAAGAGCAGGTGGGCGACCTCCGACTCGATGGAGTCGAAGAACGGCTCCCCGAGGCCCACCGGGAGGCCGAAGGCCCGCGCCTCCACCACGCCGCCGACGCTGTCGCCCTCCCGGCGCGCCGCCTCGATGCTCCGCGCCATCGCCTCGGCGCTCTCAGGGTCGGGAGCGCCGACCTCGTGGGCGTCCCGCCGGGTCGCTAGCTCCTCCGGACCCGACGCGTCGGGAGCTTCGGCCGTGATCGGCCCGATCGATCGGGCGAACGCCACCACTCGGACCCCCTTCGTCGCCCAGAGCTGTCGCGCGATCCCTCCGGCGAGCACGATCCCGACCGTCATCCGGCCGGAGAAGATCCCCCCGCCGGAGAGATCGGCCGCGTCGCCGTACCGCACGCGCGCCGGAAAGTCCGCGTGACCCGGCCGGGGCGTGTACCGGAGCTTCTCGTACGGGGCCCGGCGGGCGTCCTCGTTCGCGACGTGCCCGCGGATCGGTCCCCCGGTCGTCCGCCCATGCGCGACGCCCGACTCCAGCACGAGCCGGTCGGCCTCCTGCCGACGGCTGGCCAGCGAGCGCCCGAGAGGACGGCGCCGATCCAGGTCGAGCTGGAGCGCGTCCAGGTCGATCGGGAGTCCCGCCGGCACGCCGGTGATCTCGCCGCCGACGTTCGGACCGTGGCTCGAGCCGAACATCGTGAGCCGGAGGGCGGTGCCGAAGCCGTTCACGCGGGGACCTCGGAGAGCTCGGCCCCGACCGACGCGAGGTCCCGGAAGAACGCCGGGTACGATTTCGCTACGGCCCCGGACGGGCCGAGGACCGATGGGCCCTCGGCCGCGAGGGCCCCCACGGCGGCGCTCATCAGCATCCGGTGGTCCGCGAGGTCTCGGAGGCTCAGCCGTCGCGGACGGTCCGTGCCGGTAACGCGCAGAACGCCCGCGCGCTCGTCCACCGAGGCTCCGAGCGAGCGCGTCAGCCGGACCGTTCCGGAGCGCCGGTCGGACTCCTTCAGGCGGAGCTGCGGGGCGCCGCGGAGCGCCGAGGTCGCCGGGATGGTGGCGGCGAGGACCCCCAGGAGGGGCGCCAGGTCCGGTGCCGGGGTCAGGTCGACGTCGAACGGACGTCGCGCCTTTCCGGCGACCCGGACGCCCCGGGGGGAGACCGAGACCGAGACCCCGCAGGAGCGCAGGACCCGGAGGATCAGGAGATCGGGCTGGGGCCCCGTGAACGCTCCGCGCACTTCGACATCCCCACCGGTCACGGCCGCCGCCGCCCACAGGTAGGCCGCGCTGGATCCGTCGGCCGGGATCCGCAGCAATCCCGGAGGACGGTGACGAGCGGCGCCCCCGACCCGATACGTCCCGCCGGAACGGCGGACCGGCGCGCCGAGCCGCTCGAGGACCCAGCAGGTCTGCCGAACGTAGGGGGCCGAGACGACGGGGCCGAGCCGACGGATCCGACTCGGTTCCGGCAATCCGGAGAGGGCGAGCAGGAGGCCCGAGAGCGGCTGAGAGCTCTGGGCCGCCCGAACCTCCACGGCGCCGGCCCGGATCGGTCCCCGCACGGTGAGCGGCAGCGGCCGGGACGGAGGGCCGGTACGCAGGTCGGCGCCGAGCACCCTCAGGGGCTCGACGAGCTCGGCGACCGGTCGACGTCGTAGGCTCGGATCGCCGTCGAGCCGCACGCGCCGGGAGGAGCGCGCCGCGATCCCGAGCCCCAGCCGGAGGGTCGTGCCCGATCCCCCGAGGTGCACCCGGCCCGGACCCTCCTCGGCTCGCGACGGACCCGGGGGTCGTACGCGCCACTGCGCGGCCGCTCGGCGGACCGACGCGCCCAGGCCCTCGACGAGCCGTACGGTCGCCTCGGTATCCTCGCTCTCGAGCGGGCGGGAGAGCACGAGCGGAACCCCGAGCGCGACGGCCCCGAGCACCGCCCGATGGGTGACGCTCTTCGATCCCGGAGCGGAACAGCGGCCCGTGACCGCTCCCGGCCGGACGCGCACGCTCACGTCCCGCTCCCCGCGGAGCCTTCGCGCCGGAGTCCCCGGACGAGCCGTTGCCCCGGTCTCCCCGTGAGTCGATCGAGGACGGGCGCGGCACCGCCGACCGGGACGAAGATCGCGACCGTCGGCCCGAGACCGGAGACCGTGGTCGCCAGCGCGCCCGCCTCTCGCAGCGCCGTCCGATCCGGAACCTCCACCCCGAGGAGCGGCTCCAGCGCCCGGGAGGTCGCCTCCATCGCTTTCCACGGCCCCTCGGATCGGAGGAGCTCGAGCCCGTTCGCCGGACCCCGACCCCGCAGCCGGGCCGCGAGCGCCGGCGACGGCGGGTGCGTGCCGGGAGGGATCGACAGGACGACCTCGGCCTCGGGGGCCGGTGCGCGGAGGAGGATCTCGCCGCTCCGCGTGTCGGCGGCCCACAGCCCCGGCGAGAGGCAGGCGAGGGCGTCGTCGAGTGCGCCGGTCGCGCTTTGCCCGATCCCGCGGGCGACCTCCGCGGCCCGCCGGGCGATCGCCTCCGGCGACGCCGGGTGCCCGACCGCGCGGGCGGCGGCGAGGAGCACCGCGCCGCCGACCGCCGAGGAGCTCTTCAGCCCGACCGACCACGGGATCTCGGAGTCCAGCTCGAGGGCGACCGAGGACGTCGGCTCGATCCGATAGGCCCGGCGCGCGGCCTCGAGCGTCGCGCGCACGAGGGGGGTCTCCGAGCTCGCGGGTCGCACGGAGTTCCGGGGCCCGCCGGCCGCGCCATCGTAGACCGTCACCCGCGCCTCCAACCCGAGGTCGATCGCGACCGCGGCCCCGATGCCGTCGAACAGCGCGTTCAGCACCGTGACCGCCGCGCCGGTGCGGGCCCGGCCGATCACCCGGGTCCTCCCGGCGCCTCGGGCGGTGCCCGACCGTACCAGCGGGTGTAGCTCTCTTCGGCCTGGTACCGGAGCACCCGCTCGCCGTCCTCGTAGGTCCCTCCCGCGGACTCGACGAGCTCCCGGATCACCGGCCGGACCGGCCGGTAGACGAGATCGAGGCAGTACGAGGCGCCCTTGAGCCCCTCGACGGTGCCCGCCTCCAGGGCGCCGGTCGAAGAGCGACCCACGGTCGTCGCGTGGACGACCAGGGACTCGCGGCGTCGTCCGGGACGTCGGCCGGTCCCGGGAAACCGTCGCTCGAGCTCGGAGACGGCGCCCGGCCGTCGCGCGAAGACGCTCACGGAGGCACCCAGCGTCCGCGCGGCGACGAGCGCCGCGCGGGCCGCTCCACCGGCCCCGATCAGCGCGAACTCGCGGCCGTCCCAGCGGCCCTCGGCGTTCAGTTCGCGCAGTCGTCGTGCGATCGCGGGCGCGTCGGTCAGCGCGGCCGTCCATCGGCCCGCCTCGAATGTGAGGCAGCTCGCCGCGTCGGCCGCCTCCGCCATGGGCTCCACCGTGTCGGCGAGCGCTCGAGCCAGCGCCTTCCAGGGGTGCGTGACGTTCAGCCCCCGGAACCCTCCCGGTCCGAGCAGCGGCCAGAGGTCCCGGAGTTCGCGCTCGGTCTCGACGTCCAGCAGGATGTACGCGCCCGCGGCTCCCTCGCGCCGCATCCATCCGTGGTGGATCGCCGGCGAGGCCGAGTGCTGCACCGGGTGCCCGATGAGACCGAACAGGGGCCCCGGGGGATCCGAGGCGAGGACCGAGGCGAGCCGGTCGACCGGCACCTGCGCCGGCTCGACGGGGGCCACGTCGGAGCCCTCGCAGCCCGGGGGAGCGCAGAAGATCCAATCGGACCCCATCCGCCCCCCCCACACCCGGGAGAGCGGGCCGGAGGGTCCGGTGGCATGAGCGCTCGAGCCGGCCGGCGCGGGACCGGCGGCCTCGACCGCCGGCAGGAGCGAGCCCAGGAATTCGCCGATCGTGGCCGGGGCGACGGTCTTCGCCGGCTCCCCGCGCGCCCGCCCCCGCGTGAGCATCTAC
>JASHVI010000002.1 GCA_030039525.1 Thermoplasmata archaeon | reverse complement strand
GGCGTTGAAGGAGCCGCGCCGGAAGCCGCCCCCGAGCAGCGCGTCGAAGTCCGGGATGCCGGTCGAGTAGACCCGCTCCGCGTCGGAGTACGGGCGCCAGCCGGGCGACGGCCCGTCGGCGTGATCGACGACCGAGACTCCGAGGGCCTCGAACCGTCCCCCGTTCAGGGTGACGGCGTAGCGGGGCCGCGAGATGTTCGTCGCGCGCAGCTTCTCGAGCCGAAGGTGCCGGACCCGCCGCTCGTCGAGCTCCTCGCGCTGGATCGAGATGAGGCCGTCGACGAGGTACTCGATCCCGCCGGCCTCCGGCTTCTCGAGGACCATGACGACGTTCGTGTTGGAGCCCTCGACCAGGTCCTTCTGGAGGGCCATCACGAACTCCTCCATCTCGAGACCGTACTTGTGGGTCACACCCTCGAGGGAGTCGATGACGAGGAGCGACCGCTCCGGGAGCGCCCGCTCGACCCGGTTGTAGACGTTCTCCACCTCCGGCATCGGGTTGCGCTTCAGGAGCGCGTTGAGGTGCGTCCGGTCGACCCGGCTCGGCGCCTCCTGCTCGTCCGTGAACGAGCGCATCATCTCCCGGGCCGCGGCGATCTTGCGCTGCTCCGACTCCGGGAGCGCGTTCGGCTTGTCCTTCCCCTTCGCGCTGATCGCGTCGAGGAAGAGCTTCCCCGCGTCGAGGATGCGCGAGCGCAGCTCGGTCTGCTTCAGCCAGGGGAACTGGCGGTAGAGCGCCTCGTCGCCGACGCGCGTGGAGAGGTAGTAGGAGGTCGCCGGGTTGCCGATCCGCTCGAGGAGCTCGAGGCCGAAGGTCGTCTTCCCCGTGCCGGCCCCGCCCTTGATGATCAGCGACCGGCCGCCGCGTCCGGAGAGGAACGCGAGGACCTCCGGAGGTACGCCGCCCCCCCGATTGCCGCCGTTGTTCTCGGGCATCATCCACCCCGGGCGTCGAGCGAGCGAGGTCCCGTCCTCAGCATTCGAAGACCGCCGGGAAATGGGAAAAGGGGGAAGGTAAACCTTTCCCTCGCTTGGACCTTGTGAGAGAGTTCCGTGCCTTCGACGCCTATCGGTTCTCTCCGCAGCGCTTAGCCGGAAGCGCGGGTCATCTTTCACCTTCCACCGACCAACTCCGCTTCAAGCCACCTCCCCTGCTGATTCGTCCATGTGCCATCCGTGGTCCGGGCGCTCCCGATCCCGCTCGCTGCCCCGCTCCCGGCTCCGCTCCTCTCCCTGCTCGCAACGTACCGACTGCTGGTCAACGAGGTCATCCGGGAGGCCCTCTCCACCGGTCAGACCTCCCTCGGCAAGCTCTCCCGGTTCGCCCGCACCCGGGCCTTCGTCCACCAACTTACCGGGACTCACGCCATCACCGCCTCCACCGTAGCCCTCAGCATCCTCAAGTCCCACCGCAAGCGCCTCCGACACGGGCTCCCGTGTCGGGCTCCGTACGTCCGTCGAGCCTTCCTTAGGGCCGACGACGCGAGCTTCCACGTCGACCCGATCCCCCAGCGTATCCGCGTCTCGCTTCGTTCCGGGGTCTGGAGCTCGTTCCCCATCGTGGTCTCGGAGTATCACCGGAAGGTCCTCGCCACTCCTGGCCTAAGGATCAAGCAACTCCACCTGACCCCGGACCGGGTCGTCCTACTCTACGAGAAGCCCGCCCCGACTCCCTACGCCCCGACCGCGCTCCTCGCTCTCGACACCAACGAACGCTCCCTCGACGGCGTGTGTGTCACACCCTCCGGGACCCGCGCCGCCGTCCTGAAGTTCCCGGAGATCGCCGTCATCCAGCAGCGGCATGTCACCCGACGCCGTCGCCTCGCCCGTCGCAAGGCCCACGACCGACGCGTCGGCCGACGGCTGCTGCGAAGTGAGGGACGGCGGGAGCACGACCGGGTCACCTCCCGACTTCACGTCCTCACCAAGCGCCTCGTGGAGGTGGCCCGGAAGCACCGCGCCGCCCTCGCCCTCGAGGACTTCACCAAGGTGGCCGCCCGGAGGGCAACTCGTCGTGCGAAGAGTCTCGGGACGTCTCGCCCGTTCGCCCGGGGTCGGGCCGGGTCGGGAATCCGCTCCAAGCCGCTCCGACGGCGGCTCTCCTCCTGGCCCCGCGCCGAGCTCCACCGCCAGCTCGCCTACAAGGCGGCCGAGCGCGGCGTGCCCGTCGTCTGGGTCGATCCCTATCGAACTTCAGTCACTTGTCCGAAGTGTGGGGTATACAACGGTCCCCGAAGCAGGATGGGGCCGACCTTCGAGTGCGTCGCGTGCGGCTGGCGGTTGGACCGCCAGCTGAACGCGGGGGCGAATGTCGGACGGATCGCTCTGCGGGAGACCGCAGAGCTCGGAGGTCTGAAGCTTGACCTCGACGCCCTCTCCGATGATGCGGTGAGGCCCCGCTACCCGTTCCAGGGACTGGGACGGGCACGGGCGGAGCGGAAGGAGAGGGAGGGAATCGTGACGACGGCCCGTCGGGTTCGACGGGTGTCGACATGAACTCCCAAAGCTCCTCTCGCGGGCGCCGTCACGCCGGCGCGCCGAGCCTCCGGAGCGCTTCCGAGGTCGCGGCGG